>JAJTXO010000290.1 GCA_021463315.1 Caldilineales bacterium
GGAGTGTCCGGCTGCGGCAAAAGCACCGTGGGTCGGGCATTGGCGGAAAAAACCGGCGGCATTTTCCTGGATGCGGATGATTTTCATCCCCCCGCAAACAAACAAAAGATGCGTGCCGGGATTCCGCTCACCGACGAAGATCGATGGGGCTGGCTGGATGCGTTGAACCTCGAACTGAAGAATCTTTCCGACAAGACCGGGCCCGTCTTCCTCGCCTGCTCCGCCCTTCGCGAAGTTCACCGCCGGCGCCTCCGCAACGGACTTCCCGAACTGAAGTTCATCCATCTCAAAGGTTCGAGGGAATGCATCGCCTCCCGCCTTGCCGCCCGAACCGGGCACTTCATGTCCCCGACGCTTCTCGAAAGCCAGTTCGCGCTCCTGGAGGAGCCGGAAAATGCAATCATTGCTCAGATTGCGGATCCCCTGCCGGTGATCGTGGAGAAGATTCTGCCACTGATTTCTGAATGAAAACCCATCTGCCAGAAACTCCGGAATCTTCCGGCAGATGATCAAGAATAAAATCCAAACATCACTTGTGAAAAAAAGTTGTGCGATTTGTGTGTCCGTGGAATTTATGAATTCGTCTTGCTATCGGAGGAGTTGTCTCGGGGACAACGAAGCCCCTACCGGTTGGGCCGCCCTCCAAAAGAACACTGACAGCGCCTGAATGTTCGCCCACTCGTCAAATCGGTATTCCGCAGGCAGCCTGGTTTATAATCGTACCGGAGTAATCGTGCTATTCGGATGGCTTCTGTGGGGGGATTTTGTCTTCAATCTCATGGAGTCCGTGATGCCAAGCCTGCTGCCGCTCGCCCTGAAGCAGCACGGCGCCAGCAATCGGGAAATCGCGGTTATCGTGTCAACCCTTTACATGATGGTCAACACCGTCATGAATCCGATCATCAGTTACAACTCCGATCGCTTCCGGAGCCGCTGGGGCCGGCGGCGGCCATTTATCGTGGCGACCACCCCGCTGGTCGTGTTATTCCTGTGCGCGATTCCATTCGCACCCGATATCCTCGCCTTCTTGACACGGGCCGGCTGGATGGTTTCCCTGTTCGCGCTGTCCCCGGCAGCCCCCATCATCACGATGTTCGGGATTCTCGTTGTCGGCTTTCAGGTGTTCAACATGTTCATCTCGTCCGTTTACTATTATCTGATCCCGGATGTGGTGCCTCAACAACTCTTGGGGCGGTTCTTTGGGATGTTTCGTATTTTTGGAACCACCGCCGGGATGATCTACAACTACTTTATCTTTGGTCATGCGAGCACACACATGCGGGAGATTTTCGTGGGAATCGCGGTCATCTACGGATTCTTTATTTTGTTGATGTGCTGGCGAGTGAAGGAGGGTGAATATCCCCCTCCCCTTCAAGAATCGCACGGGCATTGGTGGAGCGGGATTCAGAACTATGCCAGAGAATGCTTCGGGTGTTCCTATTACTGGTGGGTCTTCTTGACCTACTCCTGTGTCATCTGGGGAAACTTGGCGACCGTTTTTGTGGTCTTCTTCCTTCGCGACGAAATCGGCTTGTCTCTGACCCAAATCGGTACGATCAATGCCACGGGTGCGTTGGCGGTGATTTTGGTGCTGATTCCCCTGGGCTGGCTGTTGGACCGGGTGGGGGGGCACAAAATGCTCATCACGGGATTCCTGCTGCAAACGATCTCTCCCCTGATCTTTTTTGTTTCCGTCCACGGGTATCGGAGCGCCCTCATTTGCAGCATGCTCGGAGCGGTTCCCATTGCCGTCACGGGACTGTCTGCATCCAAATGGGCGGTGGATGTCTATCCGCGGGACCGCTACGGACAGTTTGGTTCGGCAGGAGCCCTTTTTTCTTCTTTCGGCGCCATGATACTCGGACCGTTGTGCGGACTGTACATCGACACATTCAAAGTTTACCGGGGCCTCTACCTGTGGTATGTTCTTTTCGCGTTGATAGGAGCGGTGTCGGCAATGGTCGTTTTCCGGCGTTGGAAAGCATTGGGTGGCCCCGAAAATTACCAGGCACCATGAATTTCTCGCGCTATAAATCCGAACATGTGGCGGATCATCTTCGCACGGCGATTGAACGGGGGGAATTGGTTGAACCGCTGCCCTCCCTCCGGGATTGGAGTTCGGTGCTCGAAGTTTCTTCAGGCACGCTCCAGGCGGCGTTGAAAATTCTGAAGCGCGAAGGTTGGATTGGTTCCCGGCCCAAAAAGGGGTTTTATCTTGCGCTCAAGCCGGTCAGGCGTCCGCAACACCCGCCCGTCGTGCGATGGATCTGGCACGATCCCAAACACCGGGTCATCCCGCCTTCCTCAGACATTCTCATTGCGGTCAGCCAGAGATTGGCCGCCCACCACATAGGCTTCAAGGTGGAGTGGTGCAACGATTCCCGCATCCTGGCGATCCACAAGGCTGGAGCGCAGCCTCACGAGATGCTCGTCTTTCCCAATCTTTCGTTCCTGCACCAAAAGTCGTTCGCGGATTTTAAGAACGTATTGATCATCGGGCTGCCGTTCACGGGAATCCGATTGCCTTATATTTCCAGCGATGTCTTCTCCGCGATCCGCCACGCGACCTACATGTTGTTGCGTCATGGATGTGATCGCGTTGACCTGGTCAACGCCATCGGCAGGCGGATACCGGAGTCCCGCCGGCGCCTGGAAGAGGAATTTCAGAAAATCTGCGCGAATGCGCCGCGGCCGATCCTCGGCGAAGTGGTCTGGTTGCCCGACGAACAATCCGAACAATGCCTGGCCATTCAGAAACTCGCGAACCGGATAACAGGCAAATATGGGCTTGTCGTGAACAATCCGCTGTCGCCCGCCCTGCTCATCATGGTCTTGGCGAATCGAGGACTGAAAATACCGGAACAGGTTGAGATCGTGTCGGTGAACTGCACGGCCAGTCTAATGGTCGCGTTTCCGCCGTTGCCGCACTATCCGCTTCCGTTGGAGCAGTTTTCAAAAACCGTGTGCAAAGCCGCAATTCATTATTTCGAGACCGGAGCGTTGCCGGAGCTGCGCAAAAACATCCCCCTCACGCTGGTTTCCCCTTGACCCGGAAAATGCCGTTGAAGAGTCCTAGACAGGATGAACAAGATTCACAGGATGGGTTTACGCAGAAGCGCTCATCCGCCCATCGCATGAGTGTGATCATAGGAAGTCCTGTTGTTTCAACCTGAAAACCGCAGAAAGATTTGACATCAATTCAATGGAGGTGTAGTTTTCCTGTATGATAAAGACACAGATCCAGCTTCCTGACGAGCTTTACCATCGAGCCAAGGCGTTTGCGAAAACGCGGGAGTGGTCGCTTGCGGAAACATTTCGCCGGGCGGCTGAGGACATGTTCGAGACTTATCCGCACCATCCCGATTCGTTTAAAGAATGGTCTTTTCCCGAGCCGCGGAATCTAGGCTGGAAGACGATGGATGCCCGGGAAATGCACAGGGTGACGATGGACGACATGGAGCCTCAACTCCCCTGATTCATGCTGGCTATTGATGCCAATATCCTGTTCTATGCTCTGAACTCCGCCAGTCCGGATCACCTGGCAGCAATGCGTTTTTTGCAGGAACACGAAAGCCGGGAAGATGTGGCCATCTCCGAGTTCACGCTTGTTGAACTTTACGTGCTCCTGCGGAACCCTGCGATTCTGGATCGCCCCTTGGGCGAGTCCGATGCCGCCGCTGTGGTCCGGGCCTATCGCCGACACCCCCGTTGGCGGTTGCTGGGATTTCCACCGGAAAGCCAGGCGTTGCACGATGCCGTTTGGGAGATGGCCGGCCGCCCTCCTTTCGCCCGCCGGAGAATTATCGATGTGCGCACGGCATTCACACTCCTCCGCCAGGGAGTCAAGGAATTTGCCACCGCCAACGTGAAGGACTTCGAGGATCTCGGCTTCGCACATGTTTGGAATCCGCTCCTGTCAGTGTGACCGTTTGCTGGGCCAACCGCCCAGCTTCCTTGCTTGATCCTTCTTTTCACTCTTCAACCTAAAAGGGAAGATGGGAATTTACCACAAAGAGCACAAAGAACACAAAGAGAGGCAGATACATAGTGATATACCCGGAGATGTGATTCACCCGACGGGTGAGGCAAGAATCAGAGTTGTGCGTTTGCAAATCTCTCTCTTTGTGGCCTTTGTGCTCTTTGTGGTGAAATGAACTGCTTTTTCTAGGATAAACATCCCCCCTCTTCCTGAAACACTGAAAACTTCATCGAAATGTCAAAGAGCAAGAACTGACCCCATTTTCTGGTTTTCCCTTGAGGGAACTTCAGACATCCTGATCTCTGAGAAAAATGAGTTGGCACATTTTTTTCTAAAAATCAGGCCAATTCGTAGATCAATTGCGCCCCGGTTTGAGGGTGGAAAAACGCGGATTTTGTGAGGTCGCTTAGCAGTGCTGAGATCGCCTTGTCATGCGCGGGAGAAGCCATGCGGTGGACGCGAACGGTCAGCGTGTTTTCCTTTTCATTGGGGAGAAGATCGGCAGCGGAAACGAAGAGCTCTCGGACCAAGGCTCTTGCCTCCTCTTCCTTTTTGAGGTGTTTGCGTAAAAGTCCGACCAACGCCGTCTCGGAGCGATAGGCGATCATTTTGACCGTGTCGGTAAGGATTTTTGCCATGGGTGGCAATTGCGTGGGGCGTTCGGCTTCGGGCAACGAGTCAATGGTCACTTTCTTGGGGGTGTCCCGGCGTTGAAGGCGCAGGTCTTTGTGTTCCTTTTTCCATCTCTGAATGTCCTCGAGGTGCTCGGCTTGCCATTGAATGGAGACCCCTTCGGGATCCGGCTTCGCCGCTCCCAGTTCGGCTTGGAGTTTTCGGATGCGGCGGGTGCGTTCTCTGATCTCCTTTTCGAGAAGACGACGAGCGGGGTTAGCCCGAAAAAATCACCGGGGGGAGGTGACAGGAGCGGGAATGTCGTGTAAGTAAATTGCGTGCAACAAAATATAACACGAGCTAGTCCCGCGTCCCATCAAACAGAGTGTCTCACGACTCCGATGCTTTTTCAAGACCTTGGTCGAAGGAAAGTGTCGGTGGATTTCAGCGGGGGTCGCCTGAGCAGCGACGGAGGAGTTTTACTATTGCGAGCCGTTGATGGGGGTCTTGGGATCAGCCGGAAGCTGGCGGGATGTTTTCGCGATTACCGGCAGCAGGAGCAGGTGGAGCACGGGGTGGAGGAGTTGGTGAGGCAGCGGCTTTTCGGGCTGGCGCTGGGATACGAGGATCTCAACGACCACGCGGAGCTGAGGCGCGATCCGCTTTTGGCAGCGGCCGTGGGCAAGGAGGATTTGCTTGGCGAGAAACGGCGGCTGGAAAAAGACCGGGGATTTGCGGGAGCGAGCCCGTCCACGCTCAACCGGCTGGAACTGGGGACGAAGTTCAGCGACCGCTACCGCAAGATCCACGCGGACCCGGAACGGGTGGAGGCTGCCGTGTTGGAGTTGTGGGTGCGGTGCCTGCCGAAGGGAAAGGAAGTTTTCGTTCTGGATTTTGACGCGACCGACGACCCGCTTCACGGGGGGCAGGAGGGAAGGTTTTTTCACGGCTATTACGGCAACTACTGTTACCTGCCGCTCTTTTGTTTTTGCGGGGATGTCCCGTTGTGGGCGCAGTTGCGCACGAGCGATCACGATGCCAGCACGGGAACCGTGGAGGCGCTGGGAAAAATCGTCGCGGCCATCCGGGCGCGTTTTCCCGATGCCAAAATCCTGGTGCGTGCGGACTCGGGATTTTCGCGCGAGCCGATCATGGC
>JAJTXO010000291.1 GCA_021463315.1 Caldilineales bacterium
TACAGGCTGTTCGTCAGGTGGTCCACATGAACAAGACCTCGCCCAAAAGGCGAGGTCTTGCGATTTGTGGATCTGCACGATCGCCGAGGCTCAGTCGAACTTGGCCAGCGCGTTGTCTTTGGCCAGGCCATAGCCCAGGATCAGCAGCGGGATCAGCGCGTGGAAGGCCGCTACCATGCTGGGGTAGATCATCAGACCGACCGCGATGCTGCCGATGACGCTGGCCACGAAGAGGTAGAGGCCCCAGCGCTTCCACAGCCACAGACCGACCACGCCGGCGATGCCCAGCAGGCCGACCACGATGGCGCCGCCCAGGACGATGGGATGGGTGATGTCATAGGTTGCTCTGCGGTACAGCAGCGGCACGATGGCGTCGATCACTGCGCCGAGACTAACCAGCGCCAAGACAATGGTCAAGAGGGTGGTGCGCTGCTTGACGACCGGCTGGCTCTTGCTCGGCTGGCCTTTGCTCTGCTTGTTCTTGCTGGACTGCGGCTGGCCAGAGCCGCTCTTCTTGCCGGTGCTGGTTTCAGGCTGCTGGGGAACGTTCTTGCGCGGCGCGGGTTTGCGCTGCGAAGCGGACTTGCTCATGGATGGCGGAGACTCCTTTTGAGGGTGGATGAATAGGCGCCCATTATGCTGTATTTGGCCCGCTTCGTCAAAACCGGCAGGGGCCTTTGCGGCCATCGAGCCTCGGATGTTCAGCGCAAGCTGTCGGCCAACTGCTCAGCCTCGGCCACCATCCCTTCGAGAATGGTCAGCCCGTCAGCCCAGAAGCCGGGATCGGTCAGGTCCACGCCCAGCGGCTTGACGATCTCGTGCGGCCATTGCGAGCCGCCGGCCGTCAGCATGGCGAGGTAGCGCTCCGGGAAATCGCCCCCCTCCTGCTGATAGCGGGCATAGAGGGCCAGCACCAGCAGCTCGCCAAAGGCGTAGGCGTAGACGTAGCCGGGGGTGCTCAGGAAGTGCGGCACATAGCTCCACCACAGCCCATAGTCCTCGCTCATGGTGACGCTGTCGCCGAACATGGCGCGCTGGGTGGCCAGCCACAGCTCGCTGAAGCGCTCCGTGGTCAGCTCGCCCTCCGCGCGCCGCGCCGTGTGCATGGCGTGCTCGAAGCGGTTCATGCTGATCTGGCGGAAGGCGGTGGCGAAGGAATCCTCGATCTTGCCGGTGAGCATGCCCAGCCGCGCGGCCGGGTCGCTCTCCCTCGCCATCAGCTCCTGGAAGACCAGCATCTCGCCGAACACCGACGCGGTTTCGGCCGTGGTCAGCGGCGTGTCGGCCATGAGGACGCCCTGCACGCCGGCCAGCTTCTGATGCACGCCATGCCCCAGCTCGTGGGCCAGGGTCATCACGTCGCGCGGCTTGGCCTCGAAGTTGAGCAGGATGTAGGGATGGGCCGAGGGCACCGTGCCGTGGCTGAAGGCGCCGCCCATTTTGCCTGGCCGCGGCGGCGCGTCGATCCAGCGCCCTTCGAAGAACCAGCCAGCTACTTCGGCCATGCGCGGGTGGAAGCGGCCATAGGCCTCCAGCACGATCTCCCTGGCCTGCTCCCAGGAGTAGAAGCGATCGGCGGCCGGCAGCGGGGCATAGCGGTCGTAGTCGAACAGCTCGTCCAGGCCCAGCAGGCGGCGCTTCAGGGCGTAGTAGCGCGCCACGATGTCGTAGCGGCTGGTCACCGCGTCGATCAGCGCCTTGACGGTGTGGTCGTCCACCTGGTTGCCCAGGTTGCGGCCGCTGATCCAGGTGGGAAAGCTGCGCAGCCGGTCATCGGAGGCTTTGTCCGCGGCCAGGGTGTTGAAAATGTAGGTGTTGGTGCGCTGCATTGCCTTGAGGCCGGCCGTGATCGCGGCCGCGGCGCGGCCGCGCAGCGCGCGGTCCTGGCTGTAGAGCTTGCTCAGCGCCTGGTCGCGGCTCAGTTGTTCGCCGTCCAGCTCGTAGCGGGCCGCGCCATGGACCTCGTCGAAGAAACGCCCCCAGGCCGCGGCGCCGGTGACCGACTTCTCGGTCAGCAGCTTTTCCTCAGGCTCGCTCAACAGGTGAGGCCGGAAGATGCGCACCATCTCCAGCCAGTGCCGCCAGTGGGTCAGGGCCGGATCGGCCAGCCAGGCCGCGGCGGTCGCGTCGGGCGCGGCCGCCAGCTCCAGATCCAGAAAGACCAGCTCCTGCGCCAGCCGTGCGCCGCGCTCGGTGACGCGCTGCAAGAGCGCGCCGCGCGCCGGGTCTTCGGTGTTCTGCGTCCAGTTGAGGCTGGCAAAGGCGCCGATTCGGCCCATGCGGTCGTTCAGCGCTTCGCAGCGGACAATCAACTCGGCCAGCTCGGCCGCGCTGAGGCCGGCCACGCGGCCGCGGTACACAGCGCTGAAGGCCGTCGCCTCCGCGTCGCAGGCGTCCAGATCGGCGTCTAGCTGCGGATCGTCCATGCCGGCGTAGAGGTCCCCCAGATTCCAGGCGATTTCCTCGGCGCCGGTCAATAGCATGTCGGTCATCGGTTTTTCTCCTGGCGGCCCAGCAGGCGTTGCAGCAGCCGCTGGCCGCGGCCCTGCGGCGTGAAGGCTGTCGGTTCATCGGCAGCCAGGTTGAGAGGAGCCTGCAACGAGGGGGCCAGCCGGTGGGGCGTCCAGGCCGGTTGCGCCGCCCACTGCACGTCGGCCGTCGCCACGCCCGGCAGGGCAGCGATCATGGCCCGCGCTTGGGCGTTCAGCGCAGCAGCCGCGGGCCAGTGGGGCGTGGGCAGCAGCAGCCGCACCAAGACCCGACCGTCGTCGCCGGCCTGAATCTCCTGCACCAGACCCAATTCCACCAGATTCCGCCCCAGCAGCGGGTCGATCACACTGGCAAGGGCAAGCTCTACAGCGGTGGGTGTTGTCATCGGGGGGGAGGGAGTAACCCGTAACGAGTAACTCGTAACCCGGAATCCAGAACCCCAGCTCTCAAATCCGGGCTACGGGTTACGCATTACGAGCTACTTATAGTCGTAGAAGCCCTTGCCCGACTTGCGGCCGAGCTGGCCGGCCGTCACCATGCGGGTCAGCAGCGGCGGCGACTTGAAACGCGACTCGCCATATTCCTCGAAGAAGACGTCGGCCACATCCTTGATGATGTCCAGGCCGATGAAGTCGGCCAGAGTCAGCGGGCCCATGGGATGGGCGGCGCCCAGCTTCATGGCGTTGTCGATATCCTCGCGGCTGGCCAGTCCTTGCTCGTAGACGCGAATGGCGTCGATCAGATAGGACACCAGCAGGCGATTGACGATGAAGCCGGGCGAGTCCTTGGCCAGCACGCCGGTCTTGCCCAGCGCCTCGCCCAGCGCGCTGACGGCGGCGACGGTCTCCGGCGAGGTCAGGATGCTGGGCACATATTCCACCAACTGCATGACCGGCACCGGGTTGAAGAAGTGCATGCCGATCACCTTGTCGCCGCGCTGGGTGGCCGCGGCGATGGCCGCGATGGAGATGGACGAGGTGTTGGTGGCCAGGATGGCCTCCGGCTGGACCAGTTGATCCAGCTCGGCGAAGACGCGCTGTTTGGTGGCCAGGTCCTCGAACACCGCCTCGATGACGATGTCGCAGTCGGCCAGGTCAGCCACGTGTACGGTGCCGGTGATGCGCGCCAGCGCCGCCTCCATCGCCTCCGCGGCCAGCTTGCCCCGTTCTACGGCCTTGGCAAACGATTTCTGAATCTTGCTCAGGCCCTTGGTGAGCGTCTGTTCGTTGACTTCGCAGATAATCACCTCGAAGCCAGACTTGGCTGCTACCTCGGCGATGCCGGACCCCATTTGGCCGCAGCCGAGAATACCGATGTTTTTGAGTTCCATGGGTTTCCATGCCTCCTTGCAGGGAAAAGCTACAGATTGTTGCCGGTGGACTGTTCGATCAGGGCCAGCAGTTCCTTAGCCAACTGTTGGTCCTGGGTTTCGACGGTGATCAGCTCTTGCCAGATGGCCTTGATCGCGGGGGGATCGTTGTGCGCCAGTTGCTGCGCATACCATTCCAGATTCCTGGCTGCGCCGACGATGATGAAGTTCAGCTTGCCAGCCGCGCCCTTGCGGCTGCCGGCCTGGCCCAGCAGCTTTTCGTTGAGGCCCGCACGCAGCGGGCTGCGATCGATGCGCCGCAGCGCGCCGCTCAGCAGGGCGATCAGCTCCTGGGTGTGGTCGATCAAGGTGGTCAACAGCTCGGCGAAATCGGGCTTGGGCGAGCTTTTCAGGAAGTCCTGGTAGATCAGCAGATAGGTGCGGCGGCTGCGCAGCGCGATCAGCAAGCGGTCGCCGGCCGCTGCGCTGGCCGCATCGATGGACGCATCGGCCTCAGCGGCCGCGGCTGCGCTGGCTTCTTCGGCCAACGCCGCGCCGGCCGACGACGCAATGCCGGCCCAGAGATCGCTCTCTGGCTGCGGCGCGTTGGGCAGGCGGTGGGCGATCAACTGCAGCGCTTCCCGGCTGGTATAGTCGCGGCGCGCCTCGTCGGACACCTCGCTCCACATGCCCTGCGGGTTGTGCTGGCTGCGGTGGCAGTCCCAGGCGGCCATGCGCCGTTCGACCCAGGCTGACACATCCAGCGTGGTGCTGATCTCCTCGTCGGGCGTGGCGAAGAAGGGCAACTGCTGGCCGTTGAGCTGAACGCGGAACTGGGCGAAGGCCGGGTTGCTCTCGAAGAAGCTGGCCGGAAAGACGCGAACATAGAGCTTGGCCGCGGCCCAGGGCGCGCCCAGCTCCGGCCGGTAGGCTGGATCGGCCGCGGCCTGCCAGGCGGCCAGCACAATCTGATGCACAGCGATATGGTCGGGGTGGGGATAGCCGCCATGTTCCGGGTGGGTGAAGAGCAGTTGCGGACGCAGCGCGCGCAGCAGGCCAACTACCTGCGCCGTGGCCTGGTCACGATCCAGGCCAGCGACGCCGCCATCGGGCCAGTCCAGCCAGCGCAGATCCTCTATCCCCAGCGCGGCGCAGCAGCATTCCATCTCCCTGGTGCGCACCTGGGCCAGGTTTTCCGGGGTGGCGCCGTATTCTGGCGGTGAGTAGATGGTGGCCGCCTCGCCGCGCGTGGCGCAGGCCAAGGTGACGGCCACGCCTTCGGCGGCGTAGCGCGCCAGCAGGCCGCCTATGGCCAGCTCGTCGTCAGGGTGGGCAAAGATGGCCAGAATGCGGCGTTGCGTGTCGGGAGATGGTGGCATGGGCAGTGTGGATTGAGAATCACTTGACTGAATGGATAAAGACTTGACGCGCTGCATTATAACTCAGAGGCGACAAAACGCCAAGGATGACGGCTGAAAGCTCTGCCCTTGACCTTGGCGTCCGTGCTCGGGCTGGTCTTTGCGTATGCCTGCGGCAGCCCCGGCAGGAAACCCACCGCTGGCTGGTTCGGGCGCAAAGCAATCCTGCTCGTCACGCGGGGTGACGAACGCCAGCGAAATGGCGAAAGGGGGCTGGCGCTGGCTGACCCGGCAACAGGTGGGCGAGGTGGATGGGCAAGGCAAGATGCGCCGTGGTAGCGCACCCTGGCCCAGTACTTTCCTCCTATTGACAGATCTTGCCTATCGTGATAGACTTCACAGTGTACATCTGGGACAGGGCGCATTCATAGGTGCAAACGTGCTGGCGGCGGGCCGTGGAGGCTGGCAGCCGGTAGGAAGCGCACAGGACGTCTGGCAGGACTGGGCGCGACCGCAACCCTGCTCGTCACGCATGCGTGGCGAGTGCAAGTGGAAAGACGAGGGATC
>JAJTXO010000292.1 GCA_021463315.1 Caldilineales bacterium
AGTCTTCCCCCTGTATCATCTCAAAAAACCGGGGTCGAGACTTCCGAAGTCTGCGCAGGTTTGTTCAAAACGAGCTCACAGTCCATAAGACTTCGGAAGTCTTCTCCCTCTATTGAGATGACACAATCGGACGGGCTGCGCGGCCAACTTGATCATGACAGCAAGCCGTGTATAATGGAGTTGCTGTGCGGAATCTCTGACATCGTATGTCAGGAGGAGAACAGAATGGGCGCCAGGAAGACTCCCTCCGAACCGAGTACGCCGCGAACGCTCACCGACAGTGAGCTGGTCATCGCCGCGTTCACCGAATTGGCAGACGAATACGAGGCCACAGTGGACCGGGAATTGCGCATGTTTTGGGGCGTCAGCTATCGCGACTTTCTGACGCGCTTTCTGGCCATAGCTGCGACAACTCCGGGCGAATGCGTGCTGGATGTGGCCACGGGAACTGCGTTTCTGCCCCCTCAGATCGCCGCAACGGTGGGCGCCGAGGGCCGGATCGTTGGACTGGATATCACCCCGGCCATGCTGGTGCAGGCTGCGCAGCGGCTGGCCGCGCTGGGCTGGACAGAGCGGACGCCCCTGGTCTGTGGCTCGGCTCTGGCCATGCCGCTGGCCGACGCCAGCTTCGATCTGGTGCTCTGCGCGTTGGGCACCCACCACATGAAGGTGCCCCTTCTGGCGGCCGAGCTGCGCCGCGTAGTTCGACCCGGCGGCAGGATCGTGCTGGCGGACGTATGCGCCAACGATTTCTGGCGCTCGCCCGCGGGTGTGGCGCTGCTGCGGGTGCTGATCATCGGCTATGGGTTGTCGCTGCGCAGCGTGCGCGCCCAGGCCGAGATCGAGGCCTTCGACAATGTGCGCACGCCGGATGAATGGCGAGACCTGCTGACCGAGCATGGCTTTGGCGACATCGCCATCGAGACCATCCGATCCCGCTATCCCTGGTATCCCAGCGGCATCATCGTCAGCGCCCGGCCCGCCTGAAGGCTCGACTGCGGATCGGCCCGACCGGCCGATCCTCGACGTCAGTGGAAGAAAGCAAGATGCAGAATGTCGTCGAACTGCTCCGCATGGGACGCCATGATGAAATCTGGCGCATGTATTGTGGTTTCCTGGACTTGACGCTGGCCGAGTTCATGGCTGTGCAGGAACGCCTGCTGCGGGAACAGCTCAATCTCGTCAACGCCTCACCCTGGGGCGAGCTTTTTTTCCACGGGGCCAGGCCAACGACCATGGCCGATTTCCGCCAGATCGCTCCATTGACGCGCTACGAGGACTATGCGCCCTATCTGGGGGAGCAACGCGAGGAACTGTTGCCCGCCAAGCCGGTCATCTGGGCCCATACCTCCGGCCGCTCAGGTCAGTACAAATGGGCGCCGTATACGCAGGAGATCTACACCCAGGCCGGCGTACACATTCTGGCCGGCTTCATCCTGGCCATGGCGCGGCGGCGCGGCGAGGTGCGGCTGGAGGAGCGCGACGTGTTGGTCTACAACGCACCGCCCCGCCCCTATGGCAGCGGCGTCGCGCTGGTAAGCGTGGAGGAGCAATTCCCCTTCCGTTTCGTGCCGCCGGCCGAACTGACCGAAAGCCTGACCTTTCAGGAGCGGCTGGAGCTGAGCTACCAGATGGCCATGGTGACCGGCATCGATCTGGTTGGCTCTATCACCTCGGTGTTGATCAAGATCGGCGAGCGCTTCGCCAGCGGCGGCGGGCGCTCAGGAATCTCGCGCCAGATGCTGCATCCCCAGGCGCTATGGCGCGTGGGACGCGCGCTGCTGCGCAGCCGGCTGGCTGGCCGGCCCCTGTTGCCCAAGGACCTGTGGCCGGTCAAGGGGGTGATCTGCGGCGGCACGGACACTGGGCTGTACAAAGAGCTCATCGCCGAATACTGGGGCGCCACGCCCTATGAGGTCTATGCCGCCACCGAGCCCGGCATGGTGACCGCGCTCCAGGCCTGGGACAAGAAGGGCCTCTATTTCCTCCCCGACGTCGTCTTCCTGGAGTTCATTCCCGAAGAGGAATGGGTGCGTCAGCGCGCAGATCCCACCTACACGCCGCAGACCGTGCTGCTGGACGAAGTCCAGACCGGCCAACGCTACGAGCTGGTGATCACCAACCTGAACGGCGGCGCGTTTCTGCGCTATCGCCTGGGAGATCTGGTGCGCTTTGTGGCTCTGGCCGACCCGGAGGCCGGCATCGCGCTGCCCTCCATGGTGTCTGCCGGGCGCTCCGATGACCTGATCGACCTGGCCGGCTTCACCGGGTTGATCGACGAGCCCATGCTCGGCCGCGCGATCTTCGATGCGGGCTTTGCCTACGAGGATTGGTCGGCCCGCAAGGAGATCGGCGCCGATGGCCCGCTGCTGTGCATCTACCTGGAGCTGAGAACCGCGGCGTCGGTGGACGATGTGCAGGCGCGCATCCACGAGAACCTGAAACGGCTCAACCCCTTCTACGCCGATCTGGAGTCGGTGCTGGGAATACGGCCTTTACGCGTCACCCTGCTGCAACCCGGCGCCCTGCGCGCCTATACCTTGGAGCGACAGGCGGCCGGCGCCGACCTGGCGCACCTCAAACCGCCTCGTATGGCCACCTCTGACGCTATCATCGAAGACCTGCTGCGCCTGTCGAGATCTCTGTCTTGACGGAGTCTGCCAGTGACACTGTCTTTGATTTTCTTTAGCGCCATCTCCGGCGCGGCGCTGCTCTGCTATGCGGCGCTGCTGCTGATCACTGTGCGCAATGGGCTGCGGCTGCGATCGCACCGCTTCTTTGCCCTGTATCTGGGGAGCATGATCGTCTGGAGCGCCGGCGCGCTGATGATGTATGTGGCGCCGGAGCAAGCTGTCTTCTGGAACCAGGTGATGATGATGGGGGTCGCGGTCTCGCCGCTGGCCTTCTACGGCTTCGTGCTAGGCTATCTGGGACGCAGCACGCGCAATCCCTACCTCACCGTCGGCATCGTGGTGTTGCTGGTCTCGCTGATCCAAAATGCCTTCGGCCGCCTGGTCGTCGACGTCAGCGTCTCCCCCACCGGCATGATCGCGTTTGGCTTGGGCCCGGCCATGCCGCTGTTCGGCGCGTACTATCTCTTTTTTCAGTTCATGGCCGGATATTACCTGACCCGCGACTACCGGCACACCCAAGACTTCAGCCTGCGCAACCGGATCAAATACATCCTGGTGGGCTGGGTTCTGATGATCACCGGCGCCATCAGCAACATTCTGCCCTTCGCCGGCACCCTGCCGGTGGACATCACCGCCAACCTGATCAACGCCGTGCTGATCAGCTACGCCATCTCGCGCTACCATCTGCTGGATCTGAGCCTGATCGTGCGCAAGGGGCTGGTCTACACGCTCTCCACCGGGCTGGTGGTGATCGGCTACCTGCTGATCGTCTTCCTGGGCATCGATCTGCTGGCGCTGATGGGCGGCGCTCGACTGATGCTGGCGTTGATCGTCGCGCTCCTGGTGGCCTTCCTGCTGTTGCCAGGCTATGAGCAGATCCAGACCAGGGTCGATCAACTCTTCTTTCGCCAGAAGTATGACAGCGCGGTGATGCTGCAACGCCTGAGCCGCCAGGTGGCGTCGATGCTGGATCTGCGACAGTTAGCGGAGCTGATTCTGGACGAGATCAGCCAGACGATGCAGATCAACCGGGTGATGCTGCTGATTCGAGACAGGGAGATGAGGCATTTCGAGCCGCTGGCTGAACGCGGCTTTGGCCAAGCTAAAGCGCTGCAGTTCACGGCCGACAACCCGATCACCCTCTGGCTTTCGGCCGGCAACGACCTGCTGACGGCCCACGATCTGGCGCTTCAGCCCCAGTTCAAAGGGCTGTGGGCCAGCGAGCGCGCCGATCTGGCTGCCGCCCAGATTGAGCTGTTCATCGGCTCCCGCAGCAGCGACGAACTGGTGGCCCTGTTGGCGCTGGGACCCAAGCGCTCCGGCGCGGCCTACACGCCTGACGAGCAGCGCACACTGGAAACCCTGGCCAACCAGACCGCGGTGGCGGTGCAAAACGCGCGGCTCTACAGTGCGGCGCTGGAAGAGAAGAAGCGCGCCGAGACCATCCTGCAGGCAGCCTTCGCCGGTATGATCGTCGTCGACCGCGATCTGCGCATCGTGGCCATGAATCCCAGCGCGGAACTGCTCACGGGCCATCCGCTGGACGAGCTGCGCCACAGACCGCTGAGCGCGGCGCTGGGGTCGGAGCTGGCCAGCCAATGCAGCGCCCTCGCCGCGCTCGCGCAGTCCGGCCCCCGCCCTGCGCCCATCGAAGGGAACATCGAAGCCGCAGGCCAGCGGCTGGACCTGCTGCTGGGCGTCACCCCGCTGCACGATGGCTGCCTGGTCAACTTCGCCGATATCACCCGGCAAAAGGAAGTGGAGCGGCTGAAAAGCGACATCGTGGCCGAGGTCTCGCATGAGCTGCGCAGCCCGCTGGCCAGCATCAAGGGCTATGCCGAGCTGCTGCTGGAAGATCTGGATGAAGAGGACCGGGCCGTGCAGCGCCGCTTTTTGTCGGTGATCAACGACGAAGCCGATCGACTGGCGACCTTCATCAACGACATGCTGGACCTGACCCGGCTGGAATCGGGCTCTATTCACCTCGACTTGACGCCTACGCCGATAGACAGCCTGGCCATCGACGCGGCGCGCAGTCTGAAAGTGCAGGCGGACGCCGTGGGCGTCTGGGTCCAGACCCAGATCACCGGCGACCTGCCGCCGATCCTGGTCGATTCCCGCTGGCTCTACGGCGCGATCAAGAACCTGATCCACAACGCCATCAAGTTCAGCCCGCGCGGCGCGACTGTGGAAGTGATCGTCGGCCGCGACGGTGGCTTCGTGACCATCGACGTGATCGACCACGGCCCTGGCATTGCTCCCCAGGACATTCCCCGGCTGTTCACCAAGTTCTATCGGGGCAGCACCGCCCGGCAGTTGGGCATATCGGGCAGCGGATTGGGCCTGGCGCTGGCCAAGCAGGCGGTCGAGCTGCACCAGGGCACGCTGACCCTCAACCAGAACAACAAGCCAGGCGCGCACTTCACGGTCAAGCTGCCCATCGTTCAGGCTGGGGCCGCCGAGCCTCCTGGTGGTTCACGCGCTGCTTTTCCAGCTCCTGAATGATCTTCTGATCGGTGACGGCAAAGGGATAGCGCGCCAGCCCATCCAGCGTCGTCCAACGCCAGTCGGCCACACCGATGGGCTGCGGCTCGCCGGCCAGCAACTGGCACTCGAAGGCGTGCAGGGTGATGCGAAAATGGGTGTAGGCATGCTTGACCACCGTCACCGCCTCGCCCACTGCTACCTCCACGGCCAGCTCCTCCTGCATCTCGCGGCGCAGGCAGTCGGGCAGGCTCTCCCCAACGTGACGCTTGCCGCCGGGGAACTCCCACAGCCCACCCAGCATCCCCTCGGCCGGCCGCTGGGCGATCAGAAACTGCTCAGGCTGGCCGGGCCGGCGCAACACGGCCGCGGTGACGTCGAGATGCGGCAACGGCTTGCGCGCGGGGCGCACCGGCCGTTCCTCCTGCGTGCCGCGCTGCCTGGCCAGACAGAGGGCGTGCAGCGGGCAGGGCAGACAGCGCGGCCCCTGCGGCAAGCAGATCGTCGCGCCCAGGTCCATCAGCGCCTCGTTGAGCGGGCCAGCCTGCCGCGGCTCCACCGCTTCCACCAACCCCTCGGCCAGATGCCAAAGCTGCGTCTCGGTG
>JAJTXO010000293.1 GCA_021463315.1 Caldilineales bacterium
GAATGGGGGATGGGGATTGGGGAATGGGGGATGGGGATTGGGGAATGGGGGATGGGAATTGGGAAATGGTTAATGGTGAATGGTTAATGGTTAATGGCGGAGAGTTTGGGGCGGTGGAGGATATTTCGCTGGCGAGGCGGCGCAGGACGGGGTCGATGGTGACGCCTGTCGGGACGACGCTGCGGGTGGCCTGGATGGAGCCATCGTGCCAGCAGTTGCGCAGGCGCAGCTCGATGGGGTCCAGGCCCAGCGCCTCGGCCAGCTTGTTGATCTGCATCTCGGCGATGAAGTGGCCCTGCGGGCCGCCGAAGCCGCGGAACGCGCCGCCGGGCACGTTGTTGGTGTAGACCGCGCGGCCGTCGACCCACTGGTTTTCGCA
Source organism: Caldilineales bacterium (assembly GCA_021463315.1). Classification (GTDB taxonomy): domain Bacteria; phylum Chloroflexota; class Anaerolineae; order JAAEKA01; family JAAEKA01; genus JAAEKA01. Next base: position 380 of record JAJTXO010000293.1, read on the forward strand.
CTGATAGGGCCCCAGCGAGGCCAGCAGCGCGTTGCCCAGCACCTTGGTCGAGGTGTAGGCGTAGGCGCCGCCGTCGAGGCTGAAGTCGATCTGCTGGGCGGTCAGCCGGCCATCGGCCGCGGCGCCCCAGCGGGCGCGGGCCAGCATGGGATGGCGCTTGTGGTGGCCGACGATGGACTCGCGACGGCTCCAGATGGTCTTGATGCTGCGGCCGGCCAGCTTGCCCTGCTGCTCCAGCCGCCAGGCCGCCAGCGCCAGCACGATCTGCACCGACATGTCCTCGCGGCCGCCGAACGCGCCGCCGATGGCTGGATAGCGCACCACCACCTGCTCTTCGGGCAACGCCAACGCGGCCGCGATCTGCTGGCGATCCTTGTGGGGCCACTGGCCGGCCACCTCCACCACGATGCGGCCCAGGTCGTCGATGTAGCTGACGCCGGCCTCGGGCTGGAGATAGGCATGCTCCTGCGCGCCGGTGCGGTAGGTGTGCTCGACGATGACCGCGGCCTGGGCGAAGCCGGCCTCGATGTCGCCGCGGCGGATGTGGTATTCCAGCAAGACGTTGCTGCCGATGGAGGGATGCAGCAGCGGCGCGTCGGGCTGGCGCGCGGTCTCCATGTCGGTGACGACGGGCAGATCCTCCCAGTCGACCTGGATCAGCGACAGCGCGGCCGCGGCCTGGGCCTCAGTCTCGGCCACCACGATGGCCACCTGGTCGCCCGGCCAGCGCACGCGGTCCGCGTCCGGCACGCCGGAGGGCGCGCCGGGGCCGCACAGCACCGGCTGGTCCACCACGTTCAGGCCGTTGCCGTTGAAGGGCACGTCGGCCGCGGTGAAGACGCCCAGCACGCCGGGCGCGGCCGCGGCCAGCCGGGTGTCGATGGCGCGGACGCGGGCATGCACCCGCTGGCTGAACAGGGTTTTCAGCCACAACATCCCCGGCCGCTCGATGTCGCCGGGATAGAGCGCCGCGCCAGTGACCTTGTCCCTGGCGTCGACGCGGGAAACAGAACTGCCAACTGCACGCATGGTATCTACCTCATGAACTGGTAGCGTGGTAAGTTGGTAGATTGGTAGATTGGTAGATTGGTAGATTGGTCGATTGGTCGTGTGCGCACGCGACCAATCTACCAATTTACCAATCTACCAATCTACCCCTCTGCCATCTTACTTGCTTTCTGAATTGCCGCTACGACCTTCGTGTACCCCGTGCAGCGACAGAGGTTGCCGGCCAGCGCCTGCTGGATCTCGGCCACACTGGGATCGGGGCGCTCCTCCAGCAGCAGCGCGCCGGACATGAGCAGACCGGGGGTGCAATAGCCGCACTGCACCGCGCCCTCGGCGATGAACGCGGCCTGCAAGGGGTGAAGCTCGCCGGTCGCGTCTCCGCCGGTCGGGTCTCCGCCGGTCGAGTAGCCTTCTGAGGCGTATCGAGACCTCCGGGTTTCGATACGCTGGCTATCTGCGCCCTCATGCGAGTCGTCGTCCCTCAACCCGCTACTCAACCCGCGCTGGGCCAGCCCCTCCACCGTCACCACGTCGCAGCCGGCGGCTCGCTCGGCGGGGACCAGGCAGGCCATCACCGCTTCGCCGTCCAGCCAGACGGTGCAGGCGCCGCATTCGCCCTCGGCGCAGCCTTCCTTGACGCCGGTCATCTGGCCGTCTTCGCGCAGCGCGGCCAGCAGGGTCTTGCCGGCGGCGTTGTCGAGGGTGACGGGTTGGCCGTTGAGGGTGAACGGTGAACGGTGATCGGTGATCGGTGATCGGTGATCGGTGATCGGTGACTGATTACCGATTACTGATAACCGATTACCAATAGCTGGCGCGCGCAGCAGGACTGGGTTGGCGGGCCAACTGGCGCGCTCGTCGCCGGCGCGCAGGTGGCGCAGGGCGCGCTCCACCAAGACGCGCACCATGGCGCGGCGGTAGTCGGCGCTGGCGCGCAGGTCGTCGATGGGGCGCGCGGCTTGCATGGCCAGCTCGGCGGCCTGGGCGATGGCCGCGTCGCTCAGCGGTTGACCCAGCAGGCTGGCCTCGGCCGCCTCGGCGCGCACGATGGTGGGGGCGACTGCGCCCAGGGTGATGCGGGCGCGGGTGACACGCGGCGCTTGAGCGTTGCGGGCTCGGTCGGAGACCGGCCCGAGCAGTTGTGGGTCGGAGACCGGCCCGAGCAGTTGTGGGTCGGGGACCGGCCCGAGCAAGGGTTGGTCGAAGTCCAGCACCACGGCGACGTTCACCAGCGAGATGGCCTGGGCGCGGCGCAGGCCCAGCTTGATGAACGCGCCGCGGGCGGTGGGCGGCAGGGCGCGCAGGTGGATGGCCGTCAGCATCTCGTCGGGCTGCAGCGCGGTGCGGCGCACCCCCTGGAAGAACTGCTCGAAGGAGAGACGGCGCGGGCCGCGCGCCTGGCTGGTCAGGGTGACTGCGCCCTCCAGCGCCCAGAGCGGGGTGATGGTGTCGTTGGCCGGGCTGGCGGTGATCAGGTTGCCGGCCACGGTGGCGCGGTTGCGGATCTGCGGCGCGCCCACCTCCCAACAGGCCTGGGCCAGCGGGAAGGCGCGCGTCGCCAGCAGCGCCGACGCGACCACGTCGTTGTGCGTCACCAGCGGGCCGAGGGTGATCTCCCCCTCCGCCGGTTGAGTAGGCGTCTGCGCCGTATCGAAACCCGTCTGCGCCGTATCGAAACCCGTCTGCGCCGTATCGAAACCCGTCTGCGCCGTATCGAAACCCGCCTGCGCCGTATCGAAACCCGGGCCCAGCACAATGCTGTCCAGCCCCGGAATGCGGGTGATGTCGATCAACACCTGCTGGCCGCGCACCCCGCGCTCCAGCTCCAGGATCAAATCGGTGCCGCCGGCGATGACGCGGGCCTGCTCGCCGTGCTGGCTCAGCAGGGCCAGCGCCTCAGACAACGTTGTCGGTTGGTAGTAGGTGTGCCACATAATAGAGTCTCAGAAGGTCAATGGGCCAGGTGTCAGGCATGAAGCGCGCTAGACGCAGTTCAGCCTTATGTAAAGCAAGTCCCAGTCAGCCCTGGCGGCTGTCTCGGCGAAGCATTCCCTGCGTGGGCGACGGCGCCCCCAGACGAACCTGGGTGCTGCCATCAGGGCTGCGCGGCGCCCAGCCCAAAAAAGCGCTCGAAAAAGGCGGCCAGCTTGTCCAACACCGTCTGCTTCTTGGCCGCGTGCGCGTTGTTCGGTGTGAACCTGGAGGCCGGCGGCAGGATCCTGACGATCGCGGCGCCGCTGGCAGGGATCGCGCCATCGCGAAAGGCGTTGGCGACGAAGAGCCGCGTCTCCTGGGGGTTGAGGTTCTCAGCGGCGATGATGCGCGCCAGCTCCTCGGCCTGCTTCTGCGCCACGAAGGCCTGCCACTGCTCATCCACCGGGGCCTGGGCCGAGACGGCATCGACGAACTGCTCGATCAGGTCCTTCTTGTTGCGCAGGCTGGGGCTGGCGCTGACCGCGCGCTCGATGGTCGCGCGGATCTCCTTGTCCTGCCCGCTGCCCTTGGCCTGCAGGTAGCGCTCGACCTGCATCAGGATGTAATCGACGTTGATCTCGACCTGCCTGATCAGCTCGATCTCGAACACCACGTCGTCGTTGATCGCTTCTTTCTCGGCCTCGGCCGCGCGGCGAAAGTCGGCGTACAGGTTCAGATAGAGGCTCTGGTAGTCCTGAAAGTCGCGCGGGCTCAGGATCTCGTGGTCCGCGAAGTCGTCGAAGGCGGTGAGGATGTTCCTCAGGCGCAGGATCGCGCCCAACAGCTCGATGAAGGCCTTTTGCGCGGCCTCGCCGACGATGGCTTGGTCCAACGGGAAGTCGGCTGTCAGGCGCTGGACCCGCGCTTGGTACTCCTGGTAGTAGTCGGCATACGGCTTCAGCAGGACGATGCCCTTGGCGTCCTTGTTGCCAAAGAGCGCCAGCGCGTCGTTGGTCGCCTGCTCCAGATCGCGGAAGGTGACGATGTTGCCGTAGCTCTTGACCGAATTGAGGATGCGGTTGGTGCGCGAATAGGCCTGCAGCAGCCCGTGGGCGCGCAGGTTCTTGTCAACCCACAGGGTGTTGAGCGTGGTGGCGTCGAAGCCGGTCAGGAACATGTTGACCACGATCACCAGGTCCAGCTCCCGGTTGCGCAGCCGCATGGACAGATCCTTGTAGTAGTTCTGGAACTTGTCGGCCGAGGTGTCGAAGGTGGTCGCGAAGAGTGCATTGTAGTCGCCGATCGCGGCCTCCAGAAAATCGCGCGAGCTTTGGTCCAGCCCGCCGATCTCGAACTCCTCCTCGCTCAGCAGGCCGTCGCCGGCCTCCTCGTTGGCCGCGAAGCTGTAGATCAGGCCGACCTTGAGCCGCTGCGCCGGGGGCAGCGCGCTTTGCTGGCGGGTAAACTCGGCATAGTAGCGCTTGGCGGCCTCGATGGAGGCGGTGGCGAAGAGCGAGTTGAAGCCAGCCAGCCGCCGATCGCCCAGCCGGTAGAAGCGGGCGCGCTGGGTCTTTTGATCGAAATGCTGGCGGATGTAGTCCACCACCTGGCTGATGCGCGTCGGGTCCAGCAGCGCGGCCTCGGTGTCGATGGCCAGCACCTGCTTGTCCTTGATGCCCGACGCGGCCCTGATGGTGTTGACGGTGTCGATGCGGAAGGGCAGCACGTTTTTGTCGTTGATGGCATCGACGATGGTGTAGGTGTGCAGCTTGTCGCCGAAGGCCTGCTCGGTGGTGCGCCGCCGCGGATTGCCAGCCGCGCCCGCGTTGTCCGCGAAGATCGGCGTGCCGGTGAAGCCGAAGAGGTGGTATCGCCGAAAGGCGCGCACGATCTCGTCGTGCATGTCGCCGAACTGGCTGCGGTGGCATTCGTCGAAGATCACCACCACATGGGCATCGTAGACCGGATGCTTCTTGTTTCTGGCGACGAAGCGGCTGAGCTTCTGGATGGTGGTGATGATGATGCGCGCGTGGGGGTCCTCCAACTGCCGTTGCAGCACCGCGGTGGAGGTGTTGGAGTTGGCCGCGCCCCGCTCGAAACGCTCATACTCGCGCATGGTCTGGTAGTCCAGGTCCTTGCGATCCACCACGAAGAGCACCTTGTCGATCTCTGGCAGCGCGCGCGCCAGTTGCGCGGCCTTGAAGCTGGTCAGCGTCTTGCCGCTGCCGGTGGTGTGCCAGATATAGCCGCCCGCGGCCAGCTTGCCCAGTTGGCGCTGGTTGGTGGACGCGACGATGCGCTGCAAGATGCGCTCGGCGGCCGCGATCTGATAGGGCCGCATCACCAGCAGCTTGCGGTCCACGTCGAAGACGCAGTAGCGGGTCAGGATCGCCAGCA
>JAJTXO010000294.1 GCA_021463315.1 Caldilineales bacterium
ATGGACTGTGAGCTCGTTTTGAACAAACCTGCGCAGACTTCGGAAGTCTCGACCCCGGTTTTTTGAGATGATACATTGGGGAAGACTTCCGAAGTCTTATGGACTGTGAGCCCGTTTTGAACAAACCTGCGCAGACTTCGGAAGTCTCGACCCCGGTTTTTTGAGATGACACAGGGGGAAGACTTCCGAAGTCTTATGGACTGTGAGCTCGTTTTGAACAAACCTGCGCAGACTTCGGAAGTCTCGACCCCGCTTGAACAACGATGCCCAGCGGCGTCTGCGACTGCCTGCTCCTGTGACGCCTCATTGGCAATCTCAGGTTCCGATGCTATAATTGGCCGCGGACTTCCATACCGGGCGGGTGCCTCGGTCTATGAATGCTTGGCGTTTGACGATTGTATCGTGCGGAGAAGACGATGGACTATCTGAACAAAATCCTGCCCGGTGATTGCGGTGAAGTACTCAAGGCTCTACCTGACGATTCGATTGACTTGATCTTCACTTCGCCGCCTTATGCGGATCAACGAAAGAACACCTATGGAGGCATCAGTCCCGACAGCTATGTCACATGGTTCCTGCCACGTGCTGAGCAATTCCGGCGCATATTGAAGCCTACTGGTACCTTCATTCTCAACATCAAGGAACGTGTGGTCGACGGTGAGAGGCACACATACGTAATTGAATTGATTCTGGAGCTGAGAAGGCAGGGCTGGCTGTGGACTGAGGAATTCATGTGGCACAAAAAGAATTCTCACCCTGGCAAGTGGCCCAATCGATTCCGAGATAACTGGGAAAGGCTCATTCAATTCAATAAGAGCAAGGTTTTCAACATGTATCAAGAGGCAGTAATGGTTCCAGTAGGTGATTGGGCAAGAGACAGGCTTGCGAAATTGAGCCAAACTGATCTAGTCCGCGATGAATCCAGGGTTGGCAGTGGCTTTGGCAAGAACGTCTCAAACTGGGTAGGACGAGATATGGTCTACCCTAACAATGTCCTTCATATGGCAACCGAATGTTACAACAGGAATCACAGCGCAGCGTTCCCAGTTGATTTACCGAGCTGGTTCATTAAGCTGTTCACCCTGCCGGGCGATGTTGTTCTTGATCCTTTCATAGGTTCTGGAACAACGGCAGTTGCGGCGCTTCAACTAAGTCGCAGCTTCGTAGGAGTAGAATTGAGTCCCGAAAATATCGCTACTGCTGTCGCCAGAGTCTCGGAAATTCAAATAGGTTTGCCTTTGATGATCGCTGATGAAGGTGTGGAGTACCAAACTCTGGCTGACATATAGGTATCATCTCAAAAACCGGGGTCGAGACTTCCGAACTCTGCGCAAGTTTGTTCAAAACGAGCTCACAGGCCATAAGACTTCGGAAGTCTTCCCCAATCTATTGAGATGATACACATATAGCCCTTAAAACCAACGTCTGTCCACTCTCTAAAAGAGGCAGAACATGAACCAGCTAGACATTGACGATGTAGTACAGTATGTTGAGCAGAACATCGGTGCGTTTCATCAGAAACGAATACAGGGCCTTGATAGCCTGCGACTAACACAGGTACTTCGGCGGAAGAACCCCTATTTGTTTAAGGCGAAATATGTGTTTACACCTGAGCAGTTCGTCAATGGCTTAGTCGATGCGCACATTTCCTCTAATGAAGAGACGCTTTTTGGCGACTGGCTTGAGCAGTTGGCCATATTTATCAATGGTAGGATTTACGGCGGCTGGAAATCCGGCATCACCGGTATCGATCTGGAGTTCGACAGCGGCGAGAAGAGAAACATCGTCGCCATCAAGTCCGGTCCCAATTGGGGCAACAGTTCTCAGATCAAGAAAATGATATCAGATTTCAAGGCGGCTCAGCGTACCCTACGAACGAGCAATTCGCAACTGAACGTAGTGGCAGTAAACGGTTGCTGTTACGGCACAGATGACAAGCCAGACAAGGGAGATTACTTCAAATTCTGCGGTCAACGTTTTTGGGAGTTCATTTCTGGGCAATCTGAGCTTTACACAGATATTATCGAACCGTTAGGTCATAGGGCCAGAGAGAGGAATGACGAGTTTGTCGAATCCTATTGGGCAATGATCACTCGCTTTGCGCGGGAGTTTGAAACCGATTTCTGTAGCGATGGCAAGATCGATTGGATAAGATTAGTCAGGTTCAACTCCCAAGCCGCTGCTCCAAAGATCATCTAGGGCGTTCCCAGGGAACATTGATCCAAATCGTAGCTGTTCAGGCGGGGGACCAAACGTTGGTTGAGTAGCCGTGGGTTGAGTAGCCGTCGGCGGCGTATCGAAACCCGTCTGCAGCGTATCGAAACCAACGTTTGGCCTCCCGCCGGGTGCGTGGTGGTTGGTTGAGTAGATATTCATGCGCTCAACGCACAACCGTCAATGAAAACAGTGGGCTCGGTCAACCCACCCTCCAGTCCGCTCCGGCCTGCGGCCTCCGGGAGGCCGCGCGCTCGTTGCATTCCTTCAGGCTACGTCCGGGGCTGCCGTAGGCGTGCGCAAAGACCGGCCCGAGCGGCTATTTTCAGGTCAGTTACCGCTTGTCTTTAATTTTGCTCAACGAACCTATCATGCACATCGATCTATTCTACGACACCACCTGTCCCTGGTGCTACATCGGCAAGCGCCACTTGCAGTTGGCCCTGGCCCAGTGGGACGGGACGCCGATCTCCGTGCGCTATCGTTCCTTTTTTCTCAACGAACGCATCCCCGCGGCCGGCGAGGACTTCAGATCCTACATGCAAGCCAAGGTCGGCGGGGCGCCGCTGGAGCAGCTCTTTGCCGGGCCGCGCCAGGCCGGCCTGCGCGTCGGCCTGCATCTGGACTTCGCCGCCATCACCCGCGCGCCCAACAGCCTGCTCTCGCATCGGCTGATCGCGCTGACGCCGGCCAGCCAGCAGGAGGCGGTCATCGACGCCGTCTATGCGGCCTATTTCGAGCAGGGCCGCGATATCGGCAACCTGGAGGTGTTGGCGGATATCGCCGGAGAGGCCAGCCTGGATCGGAGCGCTATGCATGCGTCGCTGTTGACCAACGCCGCCCAGGAGCAGGTGCTGGCCGACGCTCGCTGGGCGCAGCAGAACGGCATCAGCGGTGTTCCCTTTTACATCGTCGACGAGCGCTACGCCTGGAGCGGCGCTCAGCCGCCCGAGGCCATCGTGCAGATGTTGACGCGGATCGACAGGGGTCATCCCTGATCCACCCCGGCCCGATAGCTTGACGCGTGTCGAATCGAGCAGATGGAAAGCGATGTCGCCTCAGATTAATCCCTACACTGGTCTCCTCGCCCTATCCGCCTTGTTGTCTGCTGTGCTGGCTGGGCTGGCCTGGCGGCGAAGGCCGACTCCTGGCGCTGGCGCCCTGGCCGTGCTGATGCTGGCTGTGGCCTACTGGGCCATGGCCTATATCATGGAGATCATCGCCGCCGACCTGGAAGTCATGCTCTTTTGGGCCAGAATGCAGTACCTGGCGATCCTGGCCGTTCCTGTGCTGTGGTTGGTTTTCGTCCTGCTGTTCATCGGCCATGGACGCTGGGTGACGCCGCGCTTCTTGGCCGGCCTGGCCGCGCTGCCCACGCTGATCTTCGTTCTGCTCTGGACCCCAGCCGGACTGGCCTGGTTCTATCGCGAGGCGACCGTTCGGGTCGGCGGGGCAGTGACCTGGCTGGTCGTTGCCTATGGACCTCTGTTCTGGCTGCAAGCTATCTACTCCTACGTGCTGATCGTTTTTGCCGTGCTGTTGGTGTTGCTGGCGCTGCTGCGCGGCGGCGTGGTGCAGCGAACCCAAAACGGCGCGGTGTTGGCGGCTGCACTGACGCCGCTGATCGGCAACGCGGTCTACGTGTTTGGCCTGAGTCCCCTGCTGTACGTGGATCTGACGCCCTTCCTTTTCGTTATCTCTGGCATTGTCTCCCTGTGGGCTTTGTTGCGCTATCATCTCCTGGATCTGATGCCCGTCGTGCGCGATGTCTTGATCGAGCGGATGACCGATGGCGTGGCGGTCGTCGATGCCCAGGGCCGCGTGGTCGATCTGAACAGGGCGGCTCAGCAGATGATCGGCCAGCGCGCCAGCGCCATTCTGGGCGCACCCGCGGTCACGGTGGTGCCAGAGTGGCCCCACCTCATCCAGCAATCCCGGCTGGAACAACCCGCCCGCATGCAGGTGATAGCTGGCGGCGAGGAGGCGCGCGCCTACTACGATGTGCGCGTCTCGCCGCTGCTGAGCGATGGCGAGACGGTGCAGGGGTGGCTGGCAGTCTTTCGCGACGACACCCTGCGTGTGCGCGCCGAGCAGACTGAACAGCAACAGCGTGCTCTGATCGAAGGATTGCGCGACGCCCTGGGGGCGCTCACCAGCACGCTCAGCATCGATGAGGTGCTGGACCGGATCTTGGAGCTGACTGCCAGTGTGGTGCCCCACGAGATCAGCAATATCATGTTGATCGAGGATGGCTGGGCCGCGGTGCAGCGCATACGCGGCTATTCAACCAGTGAACTGCCGGGTATTCACAACCTGCGGCTGAGCGTGCTGGACACACCCAACCTGCGCCGCATGGCCGAGTCGCACCAGCCGTTAGCCATCAGCGATACCCGGCAGGACCTGAATTGGATGGTGGTGCCAGGCACAGAGTGGCTGCGTTCCTACGCGGCAGCGCCCATCATCAGCAAGGGGCGCGCGATAGGCTTTCTGAATCTGGATAGCTCGCAGCCAGGGCACTTCACGCAACAGCACGCCCATGTCCTGAAGGCATTTGCCGATCAGGTCGGCATCGCTCTGGAGAACGCCAGCCTGGTTGCCTCGCTGCAAGAGAGCAACGCCAAGCTCAGCCTAGCATTGCGTGCGCGCGAGGAGGCGATTCAAAACGTCTCGCATGAGTTGCGCACCCCGCTGACGCTGATGCTGGGCTACGTTGAGTTCATGACCAACGGCGAGCTGGGCCCCGTGACCAGCGATCAGGCCAATGCGTTGCGCGTCGTGGCGCTGCAGGGACAGCGCTTGCAGTTCATCTTCAACAGCCTGTTGACTCTGCAAACCTTCCAGCCGAAGGATATTCATCTGGAGTTCATGGACTGCCGGACCTGGCTGGATGCGACGCTAGACACCTGGCGCCAGGTAGCCGCGGCGGCCGGTCTGACGATTCGCCTGGTTCTCCCCGATCATCTGCCGCCGGTCATGGGCGCGGCCAATTACCTCGATCTGGCGCTGGGCAACCTGCTGGACAACGCTGTGAAGTTCAGCGCCAGCGGCCGCGAGATCACAGTCTCTGCTGGGGAGGATGGCGTCTGGGTGACCATCGCCGTAGCAGACCAGGGTATTGGCCTCTCGACTGAACAGAAGCAGATGATCTTCGAGCGCTTCTATCAGGTCGACGGCACCTCGACGCGCCGCCACGGCGGCATGGGCATCGGGCTGGCGCTGTGCCGGGCCATCGTGCAGGCTCACAACGGCCGTGTCTGGGTGGAGAGCGCCGGGCCTGGCCAGGGCGCCACTTTTTTCATCGCGCTGCCCGTTGCGGCCCCGCCAGACAGTGCGCCAGGAACCTGAATGGCCTGTGGCGCCGTCTATCGCCTGTGCTGTATCATCTCAATAGATTGGGGAGACTTCCGAAGTCTTATGGACTGTGAGCTCGTTTTGAACAAACCTGCGCAGACTTCGGAAGTCTCGCCCCCGGTTT
>JAJTXO010000295.1 GCA_021463315.1 Caldilineales bacterium
GGTGGGGGTGGGGGTGGGGCCGCTGCGGCCGCGCCAGATCCGCCCGGCCCAGTCCAGCACGAAGATCTCGTTGGCCGAGACGATGTGGAGGTCCATGATGTCGGCTGGCGTCTGGCCAGCCGGCGCGGGCGCGGGGATCCGGTTCCAGGTGGTGCCGTTGTCGGTGCGATACATCATCCCCTCGCCCAGGCAGCGGTCGTTCTCCGCAGAGGCATTGGTGCAGCCCACGGCATAGCCGCGGTTGGCGTCGAGCATCTCGACATCCCAGAAGCGGGGCCGGCCGCCGGGCAGGTTTTGCACCAGCGCCGATCCCCAGGTGGAGCCGGCGTCGCCCGTGAAGACGATCTTGCCGAACTCGCCCGCCTCCCAGCAGGTGCTGTTGTCGATGCAGGAGATGCCATAGTAGAGCGCACTGGGCGGAACGCGCCGGTACCAGTTCGCCCCGTCGTTGGTGGTCGAGTACATCGAGTTCTTGGCCGCTGTGAAGCAGATGCCGGGCGATGGGCAGGAGAAGTCCCACTTCTGGAACTCGCCGGTGGTGACCACCGCACTGAAGTTGACGCCATCGACGGAGCGCAGGAAGCTGGCCCGGCGGCCCGGCTCGTTGTAGTAGCCAGTGGTGCCCAACAGCACGGTGGTGGCGTTGCCGGTGTAGCCCGCGGACCACAGATAGCCCGTCCAATCCGCGTTGTTGACGATGGGGTTCCAGCTCACGCCGCCGTTGGTGGTGTACTGGGCCAAGGGCTGGCCACCCGAGCGGCCGCCCGCGATCCAGCAGTTGTTCTCATCCTTGCAGGCCAGACCGCGCTGGAAGCGCGTGGTGTTCGGGATCTGGCTGGCGGTCCAACTGGCGCCGCCGTTGGTTGTCTTGACCAGGTAGGAGGGGCCGTTGCCCAGGGTGCCGTTGTACCAGTCAGGGCCGCCCAGCGCATAGCCGGTGTTGGCGGTCGGGAAGGCGATAGTCTGGAAGTGCAGGTCAGGCTGGCTGAAGACCATCTCCCAGGTGAGATCGTTGCTCCCCTGCGCGGCCGGCGCGGCCACCGCGCCGGCGCCGAAGGCCGTTGGTAGCAGGCTTGTTCCGATGGGAAAGGCCAGCGCCGCGATCAGCGTCAGCGCCAGCGCCCACCGGATGGGTTGTCTCTGTTTTCTTGGACGGTCGGTCATGGGTTGCTCCTTGTTTCTGTTTCATCGAACGGCCCAGCATAGCAGCATTTGATGAAGGCCAGATGAAAAAATGCCCGCTTCCACGGCGGGGCAGCTTACAGTTTGTTCATTTGCCCTGGCAAAAGTTGGCTGGGAGGAGCCAGTATACGTGAGCGCGGCTGTTCTGGCAAACCAGGGCCGTGGCTCAGTCGAGGCGAAAGATCATGGTGGTGTGTCCCGGCTGCTCGAAGGTCGCCACCCGCGTCACGCCCGGCAGCGGCGCGGCGCGGGCAGGGTCCAGCAGCGGCGCCAGATAGGGCCGCACCTCGTTGATCTCCCACTGGTCCACCACCAGGTAGGCCGCGCCCCGCGCCCGGGCGTAGGCCAGCGTTTGGTCCCAGGATGCGCGCGGAAAGGCGATCAGCGGCCGGCCGGCGTACAGCGCGGTCTCGGCGTTGCGGGTCATGATCGGCGCGCCCGGCGGGGCGTGCTCGGCCAGCCAGGCCGCAGCCTCCAGCCGATAGAAGGGCAGATGCGGGATCGCCTGGCGCGCGGTCTGTGCGCCGCTCCAGAGCATCACGGCCACGGCCAGCGCCACGGGCAGCGCCGCCGCCGCGCTGGCCAGCCCACGGCGCCAACCTGCCAGCGGCGGGGACAGCGCCGCGGTCACGGTGCTGGCGGCCCAGCGGGTGAGATGCGCCAGCCCGGCCCCGGCCCACACCAGGCTGATGGCCAGATAGACCACCATGAAGCGGGTCTCGATGAACACCATCCACAGGCTGGCCAGCGGCGCCAGCGCCAGCAGCAGCAGCGTCTGGCCCCGCAGCCGTCGGCGCGTCCAGGGCTGGCCGGCCAGCCCCAGAATCGCCAGCAGCGCCAGCCACGGCTGGAACAGGTCCTGGTCAAAGAGCGCGTCCAGGCTGTCCCGCATGTTGCGCCGCACCAGGGTGGCAAAGCGCTGCGGATCGGCGGCAATCCAGTCGGCGATGCTGCTGTCGAAGGCCTCGGGCGACAGCCACAGCGTTTCCTGGCCGGTGCTGTCCAGCGAGGCCGCGGCCTGATCGTGCAGCGCCTGGCTGTGGTTGGCGAAGGCCCAGGCGATGTCCATGCTGGTGCCGGCCTTGCCGCTGAGCACCCAGCGGCCGGTGGTCTCGCGCAGGGTGAACAGGTAGGGCAACGCGGTCAGCGCCAGCACGGCCATGGCTGCGGCGGTCGCCCCTGCCAGACGGCCCAGGCGGGGCAGGCGTTGCGGCCCGCTGAACAGCCAGACCAGCCCCAGGTAGAGCAGCATGGTCGCCAGGAAGAGCAGCGCCTCGGGCCGGCTCAGGTAGCCCAGGCCGAAAGCCAGCCCCATCAGCGCGGCCCAGCCCCATGGCCGCGCCGCGCCGCTGATCCCTAAACCGCAGCGATAGGCGGCGTACAGGCCGGTCAAAACGAACAGCATGTAGGGCGGCTCGGTCAGCGAGCCCCAGTAGAGCGGGCTGACGGCCAGCGCGGGATAGAGCGCGCCCAGCAGCGCGGCCAGCAGGCCGGCGCGGCGATCGTACACCGCCTGGCCCAGGGCGTAGAGCGGCAAGACCACCAGCCCGCCCAGCAGCCCCTGCGCGGGCATGGCCGCGGCCTTGTCCAGCGGCAGATGCAGCGCGCGCCCGGCCGCGGCCAGCAGGCTGACCATGGGGGGCTGATGCACGTCTGGCATGCCCATCAGCTCGCTGTAGCCGCGGCCGGCCAGCAGGTTGCCGGCAATGGTCAGATAGGACGCTTCGTCCCAGCGCGCCATGCGCGGCAGGCTGATGAACGCGCCGCGCACGGCCAGGCTGGCCAGCACGATGGCCAGCAGCGTCCAATCGATCCGGACTCTTCGGCGCGGCGCACTGAAGATCATGGCGTGAACTCGTAGAGCACCACCGGATCGTTGCCCTCGACGGTGGCCAGATGGCGCAGCTCCGGCGGGGCCTGGGCTGGGTTCATCAGAAAGGCCAGCTGCGGCCGCAGCGTGGCCTCCCACCCATCGATCGCCAGATAGCGCGCGCCATGCTGGCGGGCATAGGCCAGCACGGTGGGCCACTCCTCGGCCGGCGTGGCGGCCCAGCGGGCGCCGGCGTGGAAGGCGATGGCCGGATAACGGCTGAGCACCACCGCGTCGGCCGGCGCGCCCAGCGCGCGCAGCTCCTGGGCCGCGGCCAGATGGCCCGGTTGGAAGGAGTGGGTGCGCTGCATGGCCTTCCAGGTGGCCGGCCCCAGCGCCAGCAGCAGCAGGGCCAGCAGCAGCGCGGGCGCGGCCAGCAGGAGTCCCTGGGCCTGGCTGGAGAGCGGCCGCCGGCGCAGGTGCTGCACGCTGCCGGCCAGCCACAGCCCCAGCATCCACGCGCCCGCGCCGATCCAGACCATGGCGGGCAGCAACATGCCAGCCAGGTAGCGCTGCACCACGAAGAAGGGGATGTAGCTGGCGGGCGCGGCCAGCGACGCCAGCAGCGCCAGCTCGCCGCGCAGCCGCCGCGGCGGCCAGGGCTGGGCAAAGAGGCCGAGGAAGGCGAGGCTGGCCAGCGCCCAGGGCACAAGCTGGATGCTGAACAGCAGCTCGGCCGTGTCGCGCAGACCGCCGCGCAGCCGGCGCAGGAGGCCCAGCGGATCGCCCAGCAGCGTCTGGGCCAGCGGCTGCGCCTCGCTGCTGGGCGCGAAGAGATAGACCTCGCGGCTGGCCTGGTCCAACGCCCAGGTGGCGCGGTCGAAATCGGCCGGGTCCTTCTCGGCCAGGCCGGTCATGCTGGTGTAGGCCATGCCGGCCGCGCCGGTCAGGCTCCAGCGGCCGGTGGCGTTGCGGGTGTAGACCAGGTAGGGGGAGGCCAGCAGCAGGAAGAGGGCGACGGCGAGGGCCAGCCGGCCCAGCAGCGGGGCGGGGCGGTCGCGCCGCAGCAGGCGGGCCACCAGCAGCAGCCCCAGCGCGACGACGGCGAAGACCAGCGCCTCGGTGCGCGTCAGGTAGGCCAGGCCGAGGGCGACCCCCAACAGGGCATAGTCGCGGCTGCGTCCCTCCTCCAGCGCCAGGTAAAGGGCGTAGATGGCGACGCCGACCCACAGCAGATAGAGCGGCTCGGTCATGGTGCCCCAGGCCAGCACGCCGCTGGTCAGCGCGGGATAGAGCGCGACCACCAGGCCGACCATCCAGCCGGCCGCGGGGCTGTAGATAGCGCGGGCCAGCAGGAGGAGCGGAATGACCAGCAGCGCGCCGGCCGCGATGTGCAGGAGGTTGCTGGCGTTGAGCAGCCCCCCCGCCAGCGGCGCCAACGCGGCTGCGGCCAGGGAGAAAAGGGGGGGGAAGTGGGCGCCGGAGTAGCCAAAGGCGTTGTAGCCCTCGCCGGCCAGCAGGCTCTGCCCCATCCACAGATAGAAAGGCTCGTCGCCCCAGACCACGCGCGGCCAGGTGGTGTAGAGCCAGCGCACGGCCGCGGCCAGCGCGATCAGCGCGGCCAGCGCCAGCCACGCGCGGCGCGACAGCGGGGGCGATGCGCTGCTCATGCTGCGGCCTCGAAGCGAAACTCGGCCACTTGCTGGCTGCCCATGCCGGGGATGGGCAATGCCCGCTGCAGGTGGACGCCGGGCAGCCGCGCCAGATCCGCCACCTCGCCGGCGTTGATGGCCAGCAGCAGCCGGCCGCCTGGCGTGAGATGCTGGCGCGCCTGGGCGACGATGTGGGTCAGGAAGGGCAGGCGGTTGCCCTCCAGCCGTGAGCCCGCCAGGTCCATCAGCAGTTGGCTGAGGCGCGGGCTGCGGCGCAGGGTGCTGGTGACCAGGCGGCTCAGCTCGGTCTCGCCCGGCCGCATGGGTGGGTTGCAGGCGATGACGTCGAAGGCATCCTGCACCTGGTCGAACAGGTTGCTGGCGTAGATGCGCAGCGCCACCTGGTTGCGCGCGGCGTTCTGCTGCGCCAGTTGCAGCGCGCGCGGGCTGATGTCCACCGCGTCCACCTGCCAGCCGCGCTGGGCCAGATAGAGGCCGACGTAGCCGGCGCCCGTGCCCAGGTCCAGGGCGCGACCGGGCGCGGCGGCGCCGTCGTGGGCGCTCTCGGCCAGCAGGCGGGTGTCGTGGCGAGTGCTGCACACCCCCACGCCGTCCATGATGATCAGCTCCGGCAGGGTTTCAAGGGGCGTCATGGGGGCTTTCGTGGGTCGCTGGGTCGGGGCTGATCGCGTCCTGGTCGGCCAGATGGCTGCGCAGCCGGTCGATCTCGTGGCGCAGGAGGCCAACCTCCTGGACCAGGGTTTTGATCTGGTCGCTGTAGGAGTAGGCGCAGCTCGTGCTCCCGGCCTGCAGGGCCTGACCCGCGGTGTTGTAGGCCAGCGCCAGACTGGGCCGGCGAACCGCGGTTAGCTGGTCGTTGGCGTTGCTACTGTAGCGCGTCTCGTTCTTGCGGGTGCGGTTGTGGTTCAGGTCGTAGCTATAGGCCGTTTCCACGGTGCAGTCGTTGTTGACGCGGCGGTAAGAGTGAGAAAGTTCGCGCCGCTGGTTGTAGCAGTAGCG
>JAJTXO010000296.1 GCA_021463315.1 Caldilineales bacterium
CTACTACCAGAAACGCAACTACCAAGCCTACTTGTCGCATCGCAAGTCCAAACTGGCTAGACTTGCTGCTCTTTCAACCAACCTTGCGCTGTAATATTAACATTCCCTGAACAACTTTGCGATATCCTGGGGGCTGCGACAACTCATGCGTGCAACGTTCGCATCGATTCGCTGCCTGACCGCATGGTTGGAAGGCCGATCTGAGTAAAGTGCAGCCGTTCAGTGGGACCAGTTTGGGCCATCTATGACAGAACGAACTGCGACTGACGTGTAAAATGTCTGGCGTAAAATCATCTTAGCCTTAGGAGTAGAATCTTGAAACGCAACACCCTCATCCTCATTGTCGTCGTCGTATTGCTCGCGGTGGCGGCGCTGGCCTTTTCGGCCTTCCGCACGCCTGAGGAGGCCAGCGCGCCGATCACCGCGGCCACGCTGACCATCGAAACCAGCCAGCCAGCCGCGCTCGCCGTGCAGCCGACGGTCGCCCCTACGGTTGCACCAGCGGCCGCTGAAGCAACAGCCGCGCCGACCGAGGCGCCGACTGCCGCGCCAGAAGCCACCGCCGCGCCCGATCCAGCGCCGGCCGCCGAGCCGAAGATCTTCGAGATCGTGCCGGCCGAATCTCAGGCCCGCTTCATCATCGATGAGGTGCTGCGCGGCTCGCCCGAGACGGTGATCGGCGTCACCGATCAGGTGGCCGGGCAGATCGCGATCGATCCGGCCAACCCGGCCGCGACTCAACTGGGCGAGATGCGGGTCAACGCCCGCACCCTGGCCACGGACAACAACATGCGCAACCGGGCGATCAAGAACTTCATCCTTCAGACCGACGCCTTCGAGTTCGTTACCTTCCAGCCCACCGAGCTGGTGGGGCTGCCGCAGACGGTGACTGTCGGCCAACCCTTCACCTTCCAGGTGGTGGGCGATCTGACCATTCGCGATGTGACGCGGCCCACGACCTTCGACGTGACCGTGACGCCGGTCAGCGAGACCCGTATCGAGGGGCTGGCCAGCGTCAGCTTCCCCTATCGCGATTTCAACTTGAACATCCCGGACTCGCCGTCGGTGGACACGGTGGCAGACAACGTGACGCTGGAGTTGCAGTTCGTGGCTGCTGTGCCCTAGTGACAGGCCCTGTGTCATGCTGAGGCTCGGCGAAGCATCCCGGTGCGCAACGCCGAGACCCTTCGCCAGGCCTCAGGGTGACAGGTGGAATGAACGACCGTGACCAAATTGATTCTGGTAGTTGACGATAAAAAAGAGCTGCGCGTGCTGATCAAGTCCTACCTGGAGGAGGAGGGCTTCCGTGTGACGCAGGCTGTAGACGGCCAGGATGCGCTCTATGTGGCCCGCCACGACAAGCCGGATCTGATCATTCTGGACTTGATGATGCCGAACATGGGCGGCTACGATTTCCTGCGCGCCCATCGGCGCGAGGCTGACACGCCCATCATCATCCTGACTGCTAAGCTGGAGGAGGGCGACAAGGTGCTGGGCCTGGAGCTGGGCGCCGATGACTTTGTCACCAAGCCTTTCAGCATGCGCGAGTTGACCGCCCGGGTGCGGGCAGTGTTGCGCCGTATGGGGCGCGATCAGGCAGACACAGCCGTGTTGCGCGTGGCGGACGTTGCTCTGGACCGCACGCGCCGTCTGGTCACCGTCGAGACGCGCTCGGTGGACCTGACGCCATCGGAGTTCGACCTGTTGGCGGCCTTTTTGGCTGCGCCCGGACGCGCCTTCACTCGCGCCGAGCTGCTGGATCGGCTGCAAGGCGATGCCTATGACGGCTACGAGCGCACCATCGACGTACACATCCGCAACCTGCGCACCAAGATCGAGCCCGATCCCAGCAAGCCGCGCTACGTCGAGACGGTCTATGGCGTGGGCTATCGCTTTGCCGAGGAGTGAACGGTGGTCGGGTCGGAAGTCAGAAGTCAGAGGTCAGAAGTCAGAAGTCAGAAGTCGGAAGTCAGAAGTCAGAAGTCGGAGGTCAGAAGTCAGAGGTCAGAAGTCAGAAGTCAGAAGTCGGAAGTCAGAAGTCAGAAGTCGGAGGTCAGAAGTCGGAGGTCAGAAGTCGGAGGTCAGAAGTCAGAAGTCAGAAGTCACCGATCACTGATCACCGATCACCGATCACCGTTCATCGTTCATCGTTCATCGTTCACCGATCACCGATCACCGATCACCGATCACCGATCACCGTTCATCGTTCATCGTTCACCGATCATCGTTCATGGTTCACCGTTCATGGTTCACCGTTCATCGTTCATCGTTCATCGTTCATCGTTCACCGATCATGCGCTCTCTGACGCTTAAACTCACCCTGGCTTTTCTCTTCGTCGGCCTCATCGGCGCGTTGCTGGTGGCGATCTTTGTCGGCTTGCGCACCCAGTACGAATTCGATCAGTTTATCTCCGAGCGTTATCAGCAGAACTTGGTCGAACAGTTGGCCGCCTTCTACCAAAGAAACGATAGTTGGGAAGGATTGACAGCCATTGGCCTGCGTCTGGCCGACGCGCAGGGACGTTCTGGCTATAGGCGCGCGCCGGTGGCTTTGGTCGACACCAGCCGCACCGTGGTGTTGGGCGGCCATAACTACGAGGTCGGCCGGCAGGTCAGCCAGGCGGCGTTGCGCGGCGCCTTGCCCGTTCAGGTGGATGGCCAGGTCGTGGGATCGGTGATTCTGGATCTGCCCGAGAAGCGTGCTGAAAACGATCCATATTCGCTGGAAAACACCTTTTTGAAGCAGGTCAATCGGGCCATACTCTACGGCGCGCTGGGCGCGGCGTTGCTTGCGCTGATCTTGGGTGTCCTGCTGGCGCGCGCGATCTCCGATCCGGTCAAGGAATTGACGGAGGCCACCCAACGCGTAGCCGGCGGCGAGCTGGGCCATCAGGTGGCGGTGCGAACTCAGGACGAAATCGGCGATCTGGCGGTGTCGTTCAATCGCATGAGCACCGATCTGGCCGCTTCCAATCGCCAGCGCCGCCAGATGACCGCGGACATCGCCCACGAGCTGCGCACGCCGTTGAGCATCATTCTGGGCTACACCGAGGCGCTCAGCGACGGCAAGCTGTCGGGCAAGCCGGCCATCTATGAAGCGATGTACGGCGAAGCCCAACTGCTCAACCACCTGGTGGACGATCTGCGCACCCTTTCGCTGGCCGACGCGGGCGAGCTGACCTTGAACAAGATCGCGCTGGCGCCGGGCGAGTGTCTCGAGCGCGTCGCGGCCGCCAACGCCGAGCTGGCCGCTCAGCGTGGCATTCGGCTGGAGGTGCAGATCGCGCCCGACCTGCCCCTGGTGAACGCTGACCGCGAGCGGCTGGTGCAGGTGCTGGCCAACCTGGTCAGCAACGCCCTGCGCTACACGCCCGACGGTGGGACGATCACCCTGTCGGGCGCGTCGGACGGAGGACAGGTCTTGCTGCGCGTGGCCGACACCGGAACGGGCATCGCGCCGGAGCATCTGCCGCACGTCTTCAATCGCTTCTATCGCGCTGACCCGGCGCGATCGGCCACCGGCGAGTCTGGCCTGGGTCTGGCCATCGCCAAGTCATTGGTCGAGCTGCAAGGCGGCGCGATCCAGGCGCAGAGCGTGGTGGGGCAGGGAACGACCTTCACCGTGGCGCTGCCTGCCCTGACCAGCACTGTCTTGACAATGTGAAATATCATCTCAAAAAACCGGGGTCGAGACTTCCGAAGTCTGCGCAGGTTTGTTCAAAACGAGCTCACAGTCCATAAGTCCATAAGACTTCGGAAGTCTTTCCCAATCAATTGAGATGATAGAAAGGAACAATATCGTGCAACGTATCGAAGTTCGCAGCAGACTGTTCGTGATCCTGGCGCTGGTGGCGTCGCTGACGCTATCCACCGCCTGCTTTGGCCTGCCGTCGCCCGTCTCGGAATCTGAGCCGGCGGCAACGATCGATTTGGTCGCGTTGACCGACACCGTGGTGGCTCAGGTGCAGGCGCAAACCGCGCAGCCGGCCACCGAGGAGGACGCGCAGGCGTTGCGCGCGACGATCGAAAGCGTGTTGCAGGAGCATCTGCCTGCTCCTGATCTGGATGCCCTGGCCCAGTTGGTGGACGAGGCGGTGACGGCCCGCCTGGCGCAACTTGAGCAGCGCACAGCCATCGATCTGCCCAGCGCAACGCCGGCCAGCGATGGCCTGGAGCTGCAGGACACGCTGATGGCGCTGTATCAGCAGGCCAACCCCTCGGTGGTTTTCATCATCACCTCCACCGGCAGCGGCAGCGGTTTCGTCTACGACGCGGCCGGCCACATCGTCACCAACAACCATGTGGTCAGCGGCAGCCGCGGCTTCGAGATCGTCTTCTCCAACGGCGACCGCCAGCGGGGCAAACTGGTCGGCGTCGATCCCGACAGCGACTTGGCCGTGCTCCAGGTCGAGGCCTTGCCCGATGGCGTTCAGCCGCTGCCCCTGGCTGAGGCTGAGGGCCTGCAGGTGGGCGAGTTCGTGGTGGCCATCGGCAACCCCTTCGGCGAGCAGGGCTCCATGTCGGTGGGCATCGTCAGCGGGCTGGGGCGCAGCCTGCGCTCGCAGCGCGGACAGACCAGCATGGGCGGCACGGCCTATTCGCTGCCCAGCGTGATCCAGACCGACGCGCCGATCAATCCCGGCAACTCCGGCGGGCCGCTGCTCAACCTGGCGGGCGAGGTGGTGGGGGTCAACTCGGCCATCGCCAGCATCACCGGCGTCAACTCCGGCGTGGGCTTCTCCATCCCGGGGATCGCGGTGCAGCGCATCGTGCCCAGTCTGATCGAGCAGGGCCGCTACACCTATTCCTACATGGGCGTCAGCTTCGACGACGAGATCAGTCTGAGCAATCAGGCGCAGTTCGATCTGCCGCAGACGCGCGGCGCCTATGTCGTCGGCGTGTCCAGCGACAGCCCGGCCGGCCGGGCGGGCCTGCGGGCAGCCGATCCCAACACCGGCCGCGGCGGCGATCTGGTGATCGCCATCGATGGCCGGTCTGTGCGCGATTTCAACGAGCTGAACAGCTATCTGGTGTTCAGCACCGAGCCGGGCCAGGTGATCGAGCTGACCGTGCTGCGGGACGGCGAAGAACTCACGCTGTCGGTGACGCTGGGCGCGCGGCAATAGGCCAGAAGACCCAGCGTGACGCCAACAACCATCGGGCAAGCTGTCACTGGACAGCTTCAGCCGGCGGTGTTCTGCAGGCAGATCAGGCTTTGCCCAGCGATTCCCAATGCGACGAGCGCGCCAGCCCGGCTGCATGCAGGCTCGACGCTGAACGATAGAACGTATCGGTGTATCATGATCAAACCATCCCCAGGAGCGACACGCTGGCAAGGGCCGAAGCTCGCGGCGCTCTCTTTGCTCATCCTGTTGCTGACGTTGGCCGCGTGCAGCCAGGAGCGCGGCCCGGCTCCGCCGTCGGCTGAGCCGACGGCCGCGGCCACAGCCACACCGGCCGCGGCTATCGCGCAGCAGCCGGCCGCGGCCACCGCAACGCCGCCCGCGGCCACTGCCCCTGCGCCGACGGTCGGGCCTTCCGCCACGCCGACGGCTCAACCCACGGCCACAGCGCTGCCTACCGTCACGCCCACCAACACCGCCACGCCGATCTTCCCCCTTTCGGTCGAGTATCTGCGCCAGCAGGAC
>JAJTXO010000297.1 GCA_021463315.1 Caldilineales bacterium
CAGCTTGCTTTAGCATGCTTTGCGGGTGTCAGCCTGCGGTTTCAAACGCAGGCGGCGCTTTCATGAATTTACCGTGGCGTCGCCGCCGATTGAAATCGGCGTCTGGAATAGCCGAAGCATGCTAAAGCAAGCTCAGCCAACCACAACAGCTTGCTTTAGCATGCTTTGCGGGTGTCAGCCTGCGGTTTCAAACGCAGGCGGCGCTTTCATGAATTTACCGTCTGAAGCCGAGCGAGGTATTTCCATGCCTGATTTGCAGCAACCAGCCCGCACGTTTCTCTCGGCCGCCTGGCGCTACCTGGCCATGCTCAACTACGAGATCGACCCGGCGGTGCTGCAAGCGCACCTGCCGGCCGGCTTGGTGGTGGACACCTGGCAGGGCCGGGCCTTCGCCAGCATGGTCGGCTTTCTCTTCCTGGATGCACGCGTGTTGGGCCTGCCCATCCCCTGGCACCGCAACTTCGAGGAGGTCAACCTGCGCTACTACGTGCGACGCCGCGACCTGGGCGCCGCCGCCCCGCGCGCGGTAGCCTTCATCCAGGAGATCGTGCCCCGGCGCGCCATCGCCTGGACCGCGCGCGCCGTCTACGGTGAACCCTACAGCGCCCGACCCATGCGCCATCGGATCGACTCTGTGGCCGGCGCGCCGACCAGCGTGGAGTACGGCTGGCGGTTCCGCGACCGCTGGCAGCGTTTGGGCGTGCGGCCGCAGGGCGCGGCGCAGCCCCTGCCCCCCGGCTCCGAGGCCGAGTTCATCGCCGAACACTACTGGGGCTACGCCAGCCGGCGCGGCCAGACGGTGGAATACCAGGTGGAGCATCCCCCCTGGCGCGTCTGGCAAGTCGGCGAGAGCTGGCTGGACTGCGACGTGGCCGGGCTGTACGGGCCGGAGTTCGCGCCCTTCCTGGCCGGCCCGCCCAGCTCGGCCTTTTTGGCCGAGGGATCAGCCGTGGTGGTGCGGCAGGGGCGGCGGCTTGGATTATCCTCACGTTAACTCATCGACTATCTCCGGATTGCGATGAACAATGTCTTCCGCCACCCTGAACACGTCATCTGCCAATTCCCGGGCTTGCGGGAGATGGGATGCCACATCTTGCAGCGTCGACCATCCCATGTCAGCATAGAGCTGATTGGCCATGGCCTGAAAATGCGGCTTCTCATCCTCGGGGGCATCGGCCTGGATCGCGCCGTTGGCGATGGCCAGGCCGAACCAGATCCACAGCATCGCCTCGCGCGGGTAGCCCTCGTCGATCATCTCCTGAGCGCCGTCAACCAAATACGGCCTGACGTGCGGGTGAAGTTTGAAACTTCCCGGCACAGGCGTCCGGGTGACCTGCACGGCCCGGTCAAAGGCTTCGGCCATCTGTTGCAGGTGGACCTTGACCTGTGCGCTGCGCAGATGGGCAAACCCCAACAGTTCTAGCAGTGCCTGCTGGAGGTCTTCCCGTCCGTACTGCTCCAGCAGGGTTTTCATCTGGATCAGGCTGCGGCGGTGCGTGGGCGGCTTGAGATCGGCGAGCGCGACCGTTCCGGTAAGCCCCATGGTGACGTAAAGCCACAGGATCAGGCGCGCCTGGTCAGGCAAGGCCGCCAGTTGGAGACCCTGAAATCCTTGGAGCACGTCGTTCTTTGCGGACGCGCAGCGGGCGTGTACCCATCGCCGCTGGGTATACATCCTGGCGACGGCGCTCTGGAGGGGAGCCAGTATTCCCTTCGGATCCGCCAGGATGCTATTGACAGCCAGATTGGGCGCGAGCCCCGGGTCGGACAACACCATCGCTGGGGAGCGGTATCTTTCGACGTCAAGCGTGCCGTATTCCAGGATCAGCCCCTTGTAGAAGACCTCGTGCGGTTCACCGCCCGGCGCCCCCTGCACGACGAGGTTCAAGTCGACATCCTTGTAGGCAGGGAAAGGAGCATCCCGAGGCGCGTAGTTGAGAGCACCCATGAGATGTGCGCCGCAGAATCCAGGGGTCTGGCTGCCCTCCGTCTCGACCCATTCCCTGGCTAATTGTGTCACCTGACCGACGTTCATGAGATTCTCATCGCTGTTGTAAGTGCTATGGCTGGCTGAATTCTGTCGTTTCAGCCGTAACTGAGGTTGGGGAGAGACACCGGTCCAAGTCAGGGGTGTGTTTGAGGCCGGTTGAGACCCTTCGGGTTTCCGCGCGTTTTCGGCGACTCGCTATCGACACTGCGCCTTTGTTTGCAGCGATTCGCGATCAACCACGGAAACCCGAAGGGTCTGGCGCTCAACCCATCGTCACCCCAAGCTGCTGAAGCAACGCCGGCATCTCGAAGTAGATGCGGCCGCGCTTGATCTGGTCGTTCTCCAGATCGTAGACCACGCAGATCGGCACGCGCACATCCTTGCCTGTGGCTGGAATCCCGGCGAATTCGCCGATGTGCTTGCCGACGAAGTCGCCCTCGACCATAGCGTTGTGCTCACCGAAGAGCACAGTGCGAGTGGCAGCGGCGGCGTCGAAGGCGACGTGGTAGAAGTAGTTGAGCATGCCCATCACACCTTCAGGCGTGCGATGTTCCTGTCCCGTCGCCATGATGGTGAAGACCACGTCTTCTGCCATCATGCTGACATCGCCGTGCTCTGAGTTGAAGTAGCGCATCATGGTAGCCTGTGTGCTCTCGACTGACATAGTGACCTCCTGTGTGGTGAATAGTGAAGTGATCAACCGTAAAATCTACTCCGTTACCGTGAACAGGCGGGACCGTCGGGTTGCTGGTGTCATTGCTGGTGCTGCCTCGACATGATGGCGCGAGTATAGCAGACCGGGCGCTTCACCAGCGCTTCGTAGAGCAGTTGATAGGGGGATTTCAGGAGAAATTCATCTGCTGCGCCGTGGCAAGGGCGCGTTGGAGGAGATCGTGCGCCTGGCAGCCCTGGCCGGCGTCCCAGGCTGTGAGGGCTGCGACAAGAGACTCTTCTAAGACAGGAGGCACGACTTGCTGGCCGGGATCGCAGATCTGCCGCGCAAAGGCGATAGCTTCTGCGGGGCGATCCTGCGCCAGGGCGACGCCGATCAGCGGCCACAGCGCCTGCCAGCAAAGTGGATAGGGTGTCGCCAGGCGACGCCAGCTCTCCATCGCCGCTTGCGCCCAACTCTGGGTTTCGGCCAGGTCGCCGCGCCGCCAGGCCATCCAGGCGAGGCCAGCCTGGCTCGCGCCCATGTAGTCGAACATCCCCGCAGTCATAGCCACGGCCAGCCCGCGCTGAGCAAGCGCCTCCACTTCGGCGTCATGCGCCTGGCGACGATGGACGAGGACGAGGTAGGCCAGGCAACGCGCCTGGAGGGTGACGTCGCCGACCTGCTCGGCCATCTTCAGCGCGGTCAGCAGTGCGGCCTCAGCTTCCGCCAGGTCCCCGTGCCACAAGAGATAGAAGCCCAGCGCAAATTGGTA
Organism: Caldilineales bacterium; assembly: GCA_021463315.1. Taxonomy (GTDB): domain Bacteria; phylum Chloroflexota; class Anaerolineae; order JAAEKA01; family JAAEKA01; genus JAAEKA01. The sequence continues at coordinate 3,418 of JAJTXO010000297.1, forward strand.
GGCCCCACGCGCTTCGGGGCCAGTCGACGGTGGAAGAGCCGCCAGTGCGGCGCGCACGTAGGCTAAGGCGTCATCGGACGGCGCGAAGCGGCTGCGCTGGCCTGTCCAGCGCGCCAGATTGCCAAAAAGCGAGGCGCGCTGTGCGGCCGTGCCGTGCTGTTCAATCAGCGGGCGCACGCGAGCGATCTGTTCCGCCATCTCGTCAGGCCGACGCCACCAGTACAACAGAAGCAGGCGTTCGAGCTGCACCTGGCACCACTCCTCCCACCAGGCGGTCTCGCCCCCCTCACCTGGCGCTCCTAGCAGCGCCTCGGCAGCCGCATAGTGGGCGACCACCTGGTCGTAGCTGGTTCGTTCGCTTTCCACGGTCTTGCCGATCTTGCGTCGCACACGCGCCTGCGCAACGCAATCGTCGTTTGGCAGGCAGGCCAGCACCGCCGTGTAAGCCTCCCGCGCCGCAGCGTGCTCGGCCAGCAGTTCCCGCAAGTCTCCCACCAGTTCCAGCACCTGCGTCTCCCATGGGCGCCGCTGCCCTGGCTCAGCGAACGTATCGAGCAGACGGCTCGCTCTTGTCAGCGCAGCCAGCGCTTCTTGCTGCGCATAAACGGCGCGTGCCGCCAAAGCGGCGCGGTGGTAGTACGCAATGGCCTGCGCCGGGAGATGGGCGTGCTCATAGTGCTCCGCTATGGCGCCGGCCGCACGATCCAGGTCGGCGCTGTGTAGCTGCTCCAACGCACGCGCTACCCGGCCATGCAACCAACGGCGGCTTGTCCGGCCGAGGCTGCCATACGCTGCCTCGCGCAGTTTGTCGTGGCTGAAGTCGTAGGCCTCAACGCCTTGCTCCCGCACGATCTGTCGCCGCCACAGCTCGTCCAGGCTCTGCACCACGCTCGCTTCGTTCTGGCCGCTGGCGCGACACAAGAGATCGAAGGTGAACTCGCGGCCGATCACCGCGGCTGTTTGCGCCAAAGCACGAACTCCCGGCGAAAGCAGCGCCAGTCGCCGCTGGATCACTGCGCGCACCTTAGGCGGCAGGTTAGACTGAGGCGACAAGAAATCAGGGGCGGCTTCCGTCTGCTCCTTCGCCTCCCCGGCCTTGTTTCCTTGTCTGCTGGTCTCCCCGCTTCCGATCCCCGCCCGCACCGTCTCGACGATGAACAACGGGTTGCCTTCAGTGTCCTGGAAAAGTTGCGCGGCTTGCGCCGGCGCCAACTCGTTGCCGAGCAGACCGGCAGCCAGCGCAGCAGTTTCGGCGGCGCTCAACGACGGCAGGTGCAAGTCGGACAGGAGGTCGTGTTGCGCCAACGCCAACCGAAAAGCGATCAACGGGTGATCTTGCTCCACCTCCTCGGCGCGCACTGTGCCAAGCACCAGCAGCGCAACGTTGGCGTGGGCCTGGAGCAGGAAGTTTAGCCAGTCCAACGTCTCGCGATCACACCACTGCACGTCGTCGAGCAGGAGCAGCAGCGGGCGCGTGGCGCCGTCGACGATTGGCGAGGCGCCGGCCACAGCCTGACCCAGCACGGCGCGGTTGAGCGCCTGAAAGAAACGCTGGCGCTGCCAGGCTTCGGTCATCGGCCCCGGCGGCGGCAGGTCAGGCCGTTCTGTCAGCAGTTCAGGCAGCAAGCGCGCTGTCTCGCTGCGCCAGATGCCCTCCAGTTCGCGTGCTGTGCCTTGCAGCGCTACACTACGCAGCCACTCGGCTACCGGCCCATAGGCCATCGCGGAGCCGCCGCTGGCGTAACAGCGCGCCACGGCGCTTTCGATACCCTGGCGCTGCACCCAGGCCAGCAGCTCTTCAGCCAGGCGTGTTTTGCCGATACCCGCCTCGCCGGAAATCAACACGACCTGCGCCTTGCCTGCCGCAGCCTGGCGCCATGCGCTTAGCAACGCCTCCCATTGGGCCTGCCGGCCGACGAAGGCCGCTTCCACAGCAGGCGGCTCCTGTTGGGCTGGGCTTGCGCCAACCATCAGCACGCGCTGGTAGACCGCCTGAGTCACAGGGCTTGGATCCACCCCCATCTCGTGGCGTAGGATCGTAACGCAGGTGTGATAGACGCGCAGCGCGCTGGCCCGGTCTCCCAGGGCAAGATGCAGGTCCATCAATTGGCGATAGACAGCCTCGTGAAGCGGATCGGCCCGCACCAAGCGCTGGGCGTAGCCCAACGCTTGCCGGTAGCTGCGCCTTTGCTCCAGCAATGCTGCCAGCCGCTCCAGCGCGTCC
>JAJTXO010000298.1 GCA_021463315.1 Caldilineales bacterium
CGTTCATCGTTCATCGTTCATCGTTCATCGTTCATCGTTCACCGCTCACCGCCGTGTCCAGCCATAGGGTCACTGGGCCGTCGTTGATCAGATGCACGGCCATCATGGCTCCAAAGCGGCCGGTTTGCACGGTCACTCCCTCACCGGCCAGGCGCGCCACGAAATAATCGCACAGCGGCTCGGCCTGCTCTGGCCGGGCCGCGTCGGTGAAGCTGGGACGGCGGCCCTTGCGCGCGTCGCCGTAGAGAGTGAACTGGCTGACCACCAGCACGGCGCCGCCCACATCGGCCAAGGCCAGGTTGAACTTGCCGGCCGCGTCCTCGAAGATGCGCAGACCGGCGATCTTGCGCGCCAGGCTGGCAGCCTCAGCCTCGCCATCGCTGTGGGTGACGCCCAGCAGCACCAGGAAGCCGCGGCCGATCGCGCCCACCACCTGGCCGTCGACGGCCACCGACGCCTCGCTCACTCGCTGCACCACTGCACGCATAGCCACCTCGACTCTGCCATAGGGCGGCGATCGGGCCCGGTCGCCGCTCCGGCGCTCATCCGCCCAGCGCCTCGATGATCCGCTCTGGCAGCCGCGGATCGATCCACACCGCGGTGCCGATTTGCAGCGCGGCCGCGCCCACGGCCAGGCAGGCCAGCGCGTCATCCAGGGTATGAATGCCGCCGCACGCCACCAGGGGCAGCCCCGCCCAACCGGCCAGATCGGCCAGGCGGGCCGCCAACAGCGGCGTCAGCGTCCGGCCATGCAACTGGCCGACGAAAGAGGTCCCAGCGGCCGCGTTGTAGCGCAGCCCCGCGGGCGGCTGAGCCAACACCAGGGCATCGATGGTTCCCAGTTCCACCAGCGCCTGCACCGCCTCGTCGGAGGTGGAAAGGGGAATGCGCGCCAGGATCGGCAGATCTGCGGCCGCACGGACGGCCAGAACCTGCTCCGCGGCCTCCTCCAGACCACCGATCTCATCCTGGAAGGGGCTCAGCAGGTCCAGTTCCAGCCCAGCCACGCCGGGGGTGCTCTCCAGACTGGCCGCGACTGCGGCCAGCTCATCGGAATCCTCGCCGGCCAGGTGGACGATCACTGGCGCGCGGCTGCGCCGCCACAGCGCGCCATAATCGCGCAGCACGACGCGCACGCCGGGATTCCACAGCCCGCGCCGCCACAGCAGCCCGCCGGTGGTCTCGGCCACCTGGGGCAGGTCGCCCCGCCAGGGACGGCGCGTGACCGGGGCCGTCACCCAGCCGCCCAGCCGCCCCAGCGCCAGGCCTGGCAGCGTCGCGTCGCCATAGCCTGCCACGCCAGCCGCCAGCAGCACCGGGTTGGCCAGGATGAGGCCCAGCTTGTGGCGCGGCGCCAGGTTGACCAAACCAGCGCTGGCCGCCCGGCTCACAGCGCCAGCTCCATCAGATCGAACACCGGCCCGCGCTGGCAGGCCCGATGATGGCCGCGGCCCGTGTCCACCAGACAGGCCAGGCAGGCGCCCGCGCCGCAGGGCAGCGGAACCGGCGCCACGGCCTGGGCGAAGCCGCGGTAAGGGGCCGGCCGCGTCGCATCGATGTGGCGCTGTACGCGGCGCAGGAAGGAAGCGGAGCCGGCCGCGGCCAGCGCGTCGGCCCAGGGCAGGGCGCCAGCCAGCAGCGTCTCCAGCTCATCCACGCTGCCGGCCGCGCCGTCGTCGGTGGCGGTGTAGTATTCCACCGCCGGAGGGAGCGCGCCCGGCGGCAGCAAGGCCGTGGCGGTGGGCGCCACCAGAAAGAGCACCACGCTGCCCTGCCGGCTGAGCTGCACCTGCATCAGCGCCAGCAGCGGGGCGATGTAAGCCGCCTCGGCGACCAGCAACAGGCGGCGCTGCTGGGGTTGCAGCGTGAACCCCTTGCCCAGCGGCCCGATCAGGTCCAAGCCATCGCCCACCCGGCGCCGGCTGAGCCAGGCCAGTCCTTCGTCGGCCAGCGAATCGATCCAGAAAGCCAGGCCCTGGTCGCCCACATCCACCGGAAAGAGGGCACGGCGCAGGTAGGGGGTCCAGGCGGGGCCGCAGCGCAGCAGCATGAACTGGCCAGGCCGGCAGGCCAGCAGCTCACGCGGCCCCTGCACCCGCAACACCAGGCCGTGGCCCAACTCGCTTCGTTCAGTCAACTGCGCGGTAGCGGTCATAGACAGATCGAGAACCCAAGACTTCGGAAGTCGCCCCAGCATTCAGCTCAGCTTTGGTTGGCCACCATGTCCAACTGCTCCGGCTGTTTGATGACGACCCGGCCGCGCTGGGTGGTGATCCAGCCCTGTTTGCGGAAGCGGCTCATCACCCGGATCGCCGTCTCCACGGTGGTGCCGGTCATATCGGCCAGGTCCTGACGGGTCAGCCGCATCTGGATCATGGCGCCGTCGCGCGTGGGGGTGCCGTTGTAGAGCGCCAGGCGCAGCAAGGCCCGCGCGATGCGCCGCTCGACCCGATCCACGGCCAGGCTCTGCACGAGATCGTTGACCACCCGCAGCCGGCGGCCCAGATCGTTGATCACCGCCAGGGCCAAAATGGGGAAGCGCTGCAGCAGGTCCAGATAATCGTTGCGGGCCATGGCGATCACCGCCACCTCCTCCATGGCCTGGGCCGTCTGGCTGTAGGGCGCGCCCTCGAAGACCGCGACTTCGCCGAAAAGCCGGCCAGGGCCCAGCACATCCAGCACCACGTCGCGGCCATCGATGGAATGGCGCACCAGCTTGACGCGCCCCATCCAGATCACGTAGAGGAAGTCCGGCGAGTCGCCCTCGAAGAAAATGTAGGCGTCGCGGGCATAGCACAGGCCGATCAACTTATCTGCCACCTCATCCCAGGAGTCCTCGCGCAGGGACGCGAAGAGAGGCACGGTGCGCACAATCTGCACCATGTTCAACTGGATCCGCTCGATGGGAGTTGAGCGTCGTGAGGCTGTCTCTGTGGCCATGGAACGGGTTCGAAAAAGGGGTCGCTCGACTGGCTGCTTCGATGACGGCGCATTATAGCACGTGTTGACAAGGGGTGACAATTCCCTGTCAAGGATTCGGGAGATTTGACACTGGCGAACATCCGTGCTAAAATCAGCCCTGGTCGCGGGCCTCACGGCCATTGCTGGCGATCAAGCCGTACGTCCGAGGAGACGGGCACGGAACTTCTGGAAGGAGACACAAAATGAAAGGCGACGGCAAGAACAAGGCGCTGGAGACCACCATGGCGAATCTCAAGAAGCGCTATGGGGAAGGCGCGATCATGAAGCTGGGCGAGGCGGCCGATATGCGGGTGGAGGTGATCCCCACCGGCGCGCTCTCGCTGGACCTGGCCCTGGGCGTTGGCGGCCTGCCGCGCGGCCGCGTCACCGAGATCTACGGCCCGGAAAGCTCCGGCAAGACCACCATCTGTCTGCACGTCATCGCCGAGGCGCAGCGCATGGGCGGCACCTGCGCCTTCGTGGACGTGGAGCACGCGCTGGACCCCGACTATGCCCAGCGCATCGGCGTCCAGATCGACGATCTCTACGTGTCGCAGCCGGACACCGGTGAACAGGCGCTGGAGATCGCCGAGGCGCTGGTGCGCTCCGGCGCGATGGATGTGGTGGTGGTGGACTCCGTGGCCGCGTTGGTGCCCCGGGCCGAAATCGAAGGGGAGATGGGCGACAGCCACATGGGCCTGCAGGCCCGCCTGATGTCGCAGGCGCTGCGCAAGCTCTCCGGCGCCATCGCGCAGAGCAACACCTGCATGATCTTCACCAACCAACTGCGCCAGAAGATCGGCGTGATGTTCGGCAATCCAGAGACCACCACCGGCGGCATGGCGCTCAAATTCTATGCGTCGGTGCGCTTGGACGTGCGCCGCATCGAGAGCCTCAAGCACCAGGGCCATGTCATCGGCTCCCGCACCCGGGTCAGCGTCAAGAAGAACAAGGTGGCGCCCCCCTTCCGCCAGGCCGAGTTCGACATCATGTACAACGAAGGGATCAGCCGGGCCGGCGACCTGCTGGACCTGGCCGTGGAGCAGGAGATCATCCAGAAGCGCGGCGCGTTTTACAGCTACGGCGACACCCGCCTGGGTCAGGGCCGCGAGAACGCCAAGTCTTTCCTGCAGGACTCGCCCCAGATCTTCGCCGAGATCGACAGCATTCTACGCGAGCGAGCCGGAGCTGCCCGCACCCAGATGCCGGGCAGCGATGCGGCGAAAGCGACGCCGCCGGCCAAGGGCAAGGCCGGCGCGGCCGCGGCCAAGGGGGCCAAGGTCGTGATCGAAGCTGAAGCCGATGAGCCAGACGACGATGAGTTGGACGATTTCGACGTAGAGCTGGCCGGCTGATCAGCGGCTCCTCCTCCGACCAGCGCCCTCCCGGTGTCTTGACAGGCGCTAAGCCGGGTGTTACAATGGCGCCCATGCGTGTGATCTTCTCCAGCGCCCCCCGCCAGTCGGGGGGCGCCCTTGTTGGTATGCTTGCCTGGTTGGCCCTGGCCCTCCTGCTGGCCTTGAGCCTGGCCGGCTGTGCCTCTATGGCGCTGCCTACGCCAGACCGCAGCGCGCTGGGCGTTCTGCCAACCAACACACCCACAGCGCCCACGCCGCGGCTGGCGGTCGCCCTGGGACCGCGGCCCAGCGAAACCTCGACGCCCACTCCCACCACCACACCCACCGCAACGACCACCCCCACCCCGTCGCCATCGCCCACGCCGTCGCCGACGGCCACGGCCACCGCGACGCCCGGCCCGCTGGCACGCAGCCTGGGCTTTCGGGAACGCCATCTAGAGCGGCTGGACGCCGACGGCTACACCATCGCCGAGCGGCAGAGCATACAGCAGGGAGGCGACCGCTTCCTGGCGCTGATTTTGAACCCGCCTGAACAGAGTGACACCGCGCTGGGGGTGAAATTGCCGCGCCTGCTGATCTATCACCTGACGGCCGGCCGGCCGGCCGAGCTGATCTTCGAGGATGAGGGCAGCGACGAAGTGATCCAGTTTGCCGGCTATGGGCAGCGCTGGACGCAGCCGCTGGGCTGGCGCGACCTGACCGGGGATGGGCTGCTGGAGCTGCCGATCTTCGCGGCCAACGGCGGCTTTTGCTTTGCCTGCACGCGCGTCTATGTCCTGCAGCTTGAGCCGGTGGACGCGTCGAGTCGCCCAGAGGGGGACACCCAATGGCTGATCCGCGAGCTCACCGGGGCTATTCCCTTCATCAACCTGGCGCAGAACCCCATCATCCCCAAACGGCTGAACGACTTCGACGGCGATGGCGTCGCGTCCATCGAGGCGCTGGACGGCAGCTTCGAATTCGCGTTCGGCCTCTTCCGTGAATACTCGCCCCGTTTCTTCCGTCCTCTGATCTGGGACGGCCAGCGCTTCGCGGACGCGTCGCGCTGGAGTCCGGGCTATTTCGACGGCCAGATTCAGAACGCAGTGCAGGCCGTGCAGGCGACCTACGGCCAGCCGCTGGCCAGCCAGGAGATCATCGGCCAGGCGCTGAGCGTGCTGCTGGCCTACGATGCCAGCGGCCGCCGCGAGGAAGGCTGGACCGTTTTTTGGCAGCTCAGCGACCCGGTGAACTGGCCCGGCGAGGCGACGCCGGGCCTGCTGGACTGGCTGAGCCGCATTCGCGAGCATCTGGCCG
>JAJTXO010000299.1 GCA_021463315.1 Caldilineales bacterium
TGGACACGCCCGGCTGGCCGGCCCACGTCGAGCAGTTGAGCGCCGCCGCCGGCGTGGACATTCACGATTACGCTTCCTTTATTGAGGCGCTGGCGCAGCGGCGCGCCTTTTTCAAGGCAATGGGCGCGACCGCCGCCGACCACGCCGCCCTGACCGCGTTCACCGAATGGCTGCCGCCAGCGGCGGCGAACGCCGTGTTTCAGCGCGCCCTGCAAGGCGCGGCGGGGGCAGACGACGCCCGCCGATTCAGCGGGCACATGCTGATTGAGATGGCGCGGATGAGCGCGGAGGACGGCCTGGTGATGCAGCTCCACATCGGCGCGCTGCGCAACCATAACCCGGCCGTTTACGAACGCTTTGGCCCCGACATGGGCGCGGACATCCCGGTCGCCGCTGAGTTCACGCGCGGCCTGAAGCCGCTGCTGGACCGCTTTGGCAGCCACCCGGCGCTGACGATCATCCTGTTCACGCTGGACGAGGCGGCGTACAGCCGGGAGCTTGCGCCCCTGGCCGGGCACTACCCCGCGCTCAGGCTCGGCCCGCCCTGGTGGTTTCTCGACAGCCTGAACGGGATGCGCCGTTACCTGGACGCGGTGGTCGAGACGGCGGGCATCTACAACACCGTTGGCTTTAACGACGACACCAGCGCCTTCCTGTCGATTCCCGCGCGGCACGACCTCTGGCGGCGCGCCTGCGCCGACTGGCTGGCGGGCATGGTCGCGCGCCGCAGCATTGACGAGGACGACGCCCGCGCAATGATCGTTGATCTGGCCTGTAACCTGGCGCGACAGGCCTACCGGCTGGGCTAAGCCTGGCGTCAGGCGTCCCCTCGCGTCAGGGTCTGCCGCTCGCCGGTCAGGGGATGAATGGCCAGGTGCGGAAAACGCTGGGTCAGCGTGCCGGCATAGTCGTTCAGGTCAATAAACGGCAGGTGGAACAGCTCGCGCCAGGGGCGGTGCGCCTCGTAGATGTAGACTTCGCTGGGCGCCAGCATCTCGACCCAGCGCGGGATCGCCTCGGCGTCGTCCGGCTCGACGGCGAAGAACAGCATGGTCGCGGGGAATTTCGCGGCAACCTGCTCGACCTCGCCGGCGTTGGTCAGCCGGTGGACGCCCTCCGCGTAGTTCAGGACAGTCAGCCCGTCGGGGTAAGTGACGTGAAACCCGAGCTGGGGCGCGTTGGCCGGCAGGCGCAGCCCAAGGGTCCCGATGCGGACCAGATCAACCGGGTGGATGGCAAGCTGCACGATGTATTCCAGCTTGGGCCAGAGGCCCGGCGGCAGCAGCGGCATGTGAACCCAGGTGAACGCCGTGATCTTCACGCCGGCGATGGTGACGGTTTCGCCGTCCACAACGTGGTGCACGTTCTCCGGGGGCAGCACGTTGTTCCGGTTGACGTGCGCGATCACAGCGGACGACGACACCAGGTGCGTGTTGGCCAGGTACGGGCGGGCTGCGGGGTCCTCCAGCAGCTCGCGCAGTTGCTCCTCGCGGGGCAGCCAGATCACCTCGCCCAGCCATAGGTGGTCCAGCGCCCACTCCACTGTGCCGTGGAAGGTGATGGCCGGCTGGCCGTACAGCGACTCGGCCAGCACGGTCATGTCGTTGATGGCGAACACCTGGCCCTCGAACTCGGGCAGCGGGATCGCAAAGAAGTCCAGGTTTTGCGGTTTCCACACCAGCCCTGCCTCGCGCAGGGTTCGGGCCGTCGTCAGGGTTAGCATCTCATTCGCTTTCTGTGCCGGCGCTGCTGGCCGGTCTGATCCTACGGGTATTGGTCACAAACCACATGCTGCCGTCAGACAGCCGCACCCACAGGCCGGGCGGCTGTGAGCCAATCACCTGGCCAGCTAGCCACTGCTGGCTGCCGCCCGTGTCGAACACAACTTCAACCCGGTCGCCAGCCCGATAAGTCTCACTCAATCGCATCGGCATCGCACACGTCACCCATTAGCCATTCACCAATTCACCATTCAGGACATACGCACACGGGTCTCGATACGGCGGCCTACTCGACCAGCGGTTTGCGCAGGTCCCAGCCATTAGCCATTCACCAATTCACCAATTCACCATTCACCAATTCACCATTCACCAATTCACCATTCACCAATTCCCCATTCTCTCTTCCCCACTCCCCATCCCCCACTCCCCACTCCCCACCAACACCACATCCCCACTCACCCGCACCATGTTGATCGCGTCGGCCGCCCCCTCCACTTCCACCGTCACCTTGCTGGGCCGGCCCATCTCCAGGCCCTGCTCCGTGACGATGGTCGTCAGCGGCGGCGTAGCCTGGACCAGGCCGTGATGCACCAGGTATGATCCCAGCCCGCCGCTGGCCGAGCCGGTGGCCGGGTCTTCGGGGATGCCGTGATGCGGCGCGACGAAGCGCATGTGAACGGCGCGGTCAGGATGCACTGTTTGCAAGCAGAAGATGGCCACGTCCGCGCCGGGCAGGTCCATCTCGCTGCACACCTGGCTCAGCCCGGCCGCGTCGATGCTGAGGGGATCGATGGCCTGCACCTCGGCCAGCGTGCGCACCGGCACGAAGAGCTGGGGAAAGCCGGTGGAGACGGCCTGCACAGGCGAGCTGGCGCCGAAGATGGCCGCGGCCGGCAGCTTCAGCGCGGCCGCCAGGCGTTCGACCTGCTGGGGACTGGCCGTGGCCAGGAACTGCGGTGTCTGGTGGTCGGTGACTACGCGCGTCACCCGGCCGTCGGCCACGTGCAGCCGCGCCGTGCGCAGCCCCACACCCAGCTCGAAGGTCACCGGGGTAACCGGCTCGGCCAGCGTCACCCGGCCCAGATGCGCCAACACCCAGTGCGTGCCCACCAGCGGATGGCCGGCGAAGGGCAGTTCCGCCTTGGGGGTGAAGATGCGCACCTTGAAGTCCGCGCCCGGCGTCTCCGGCGGCAGAACGAAGGTCGTCTCCGACAGGTTCAGCTCCAGGGCCAGTTGCTGCATCTGCTGGCCGGTCAGCCCCGCGGCGTCGGGAAACACCGCCAGCGGATTGCCGCCAAAGGGCGTGTCCGTGAACACATCGACTTGCAGGAAGTGGTATTTGGGCATCTGCTCGGCTCTTTACCGGTCGTGGGGCAGAGGTCAGAAGGCAGAAGTCAGAAGTCAGAAGGCAGAAGGCAGAAGGCAGAGGCCAGAAGTCAGAAGTCAGAAGGCAGAAGTCAGAAGTCACCGATCACCGATCACCGATCACCGATCACCGATCACCGATCACCGAGCCGATCACGTATCAGCGCTGATCGCATCCAACACACTGCCGATGACGGCCAGCCGGGCGCGCGGGCTGATCCCGGCCGAGCGCATGCGGAAGATCAGCCAACTGCAGAAGGCGTCCAATGTCGCGTCGGGCAGGTCGCCCAGCACCTGGCGCGCGATGCCGTCGTCTACCGGCGCAAAAGTGCCGACCAGCCGGGCCAGCCGCGCCAGATCTGCCTGGCCCAGCAGGCGGCGCTCGCCGGTGTCGGTCAGCTCCACCGGCGTGCCTTGGCCCGATTCCAGCAGCTTGGCCGCGCGCTCCAGGGCTGCGCCCAGCTCAGGGAATCGCTCCCTGCGCGCGGGCTCCTGGCTGGCTACGATGCTGAGAAAGAATTCCATTCAGGTCATCCAGTTCTTGCTGGGGCCAGGTTTGGGATTGGCCTGCTCGTAGGTTTCGTCGGCCGGCAGGTCGGGCTGGCGCGCCGCGGCCACCGACAGCTTGTCGCAGCGTTCATTCTCGACGTTGCCGGCGTGGCCCTTGACCCACAGCACGCGCACCTTGTGGCGCGCCAACAGGTCCAACAGCCGCTCCCAGAGGTCCGGGTTGAGCGCATTCTCTGTCTTGTTCTTGCGCCAGCCGTTGGCCCGCCAGCGCTTGGCCCAGCCCAGGTTGATGCTGTCGGCCACATAGCGCGAGTCGGTGTAGAGGGTCACATCGCAGGAGGTCTTGAGCTGTTCCAGCGCCGTGATCGCGGCCATCAGCTCCATGCGGTTGTTGGTGGTCAGCCGAAAGCCGCCGGAGAGCTCCTTGCGGTGCTGGTTGGTGAGCATCACCGCGCCAAAGCCGCCGGGGCCAGGATTGCCCAGCGCGCCGCCGTCGGTATAGATGATGACCTGGGGCCGGTCGCGGGTGGCAGGTTCAGTCATAGATTCTCCTGGTCGTTGTGGTCGGGGCCAGTCTACCACAGTTGCACGATCTGGCCCAATGGTGTACAGTTGCGGGGTGAACCGCCGACTCGCCTGCGCCGTGTAAGCCCGTGCCGGCGCATGTCTGATCAGCCGACAACGCCCGGTGTCTGAACACCGCGGCGTTTTAGACCAAGGAGAAGTGTCATCTCAATAAACCGGGGTCGAGACTCCCGAAGTCTGCGCAGGTTTGTTCAATAAGACTTCGGAAGTCCTCCCCCTCTATTGAGATGATACAAGGAGAAAGTGATACCGTGAAAACGCTCATTCTGCTGCTGAGCGCGGCGTTGCTGCTGACTGCGGCCTGCGCGGCGCCCGTTCCACCAGTGGCTGTCCCGGTGGCCTCAGAGACGCTGCCGCCTGCCCCCACCGCCACGCCGCAGCCCGCGGCCACGCTGGCGCCCACCGTGGAGCACACCACGCGGCCGCCAGAGCCGGCGCCGCCCAACACGCGTCCGCCAGAGGCCGTGTCGCCTGTCACTGAGCCCAAGGCCATCGTCGACGCCGCGGTCAACTTCGCCGCGACCGAGCTGAACGTGGACGCGGCCAGCATCACCGTGCTCAGCGTCGAGGCGGTCGAGTGGCGCAACTCCTGCCTGGGCGTGGACAAGCTGGGCGAGATGTGCATGGATGTGATCACGCCAGGCTATCGCGTCCTGCTGGATGTGAATGGCCAGCCGGTGGCGGTGCATACCAACCGGGACGCCAGCGTCATGCGGCTGGCCGATCCGACGCTGACGCCGCCCAGTCTCAGCCCCACCAGCTATGATCCGGCCGAGATCTACGCCCAGGTGGTGCGCCAGCTTTACACCGTCGATCACACCTTCGGCCAGCCGCCCCTCTTTCCGCTGGTCTACCTGCTGCGCCAGACCGACGACAGCGTGGGCGCGCCTGGCGCGCCGGCCAACGGCCAGACCATTTTCCCGGGCGACCAGCAGCGCATCCTCAGCCTGCTGGCCGACCTGCCCGCGCGCTTCGTCTGGGTGGACAGCCGCGACGACGTGCCGCTGGACACGGTCGGCGTGGTGCAGGAGGGGGGCGCCATGATCACCCTGGGCAACATCAGCCAGCAGCTTGATGGCTCGCTGCACACGCCGGCCGGCATCTACATCGGCTCGCTGGCAGCCGGCGGGCAGACCTATGTGCTGCAGGTCGTGGACGGCGCCTGGCAGATCACGGGCGTGAGCGGGCCGGTGTGGATCAGTTGACCCCGCGCCCGCCCGTGGCTCTGACCCGTCGCCGCTTCCTGCGCCTGGCGGGCCTGGGCCTGGCCTCGACAGCCCTGGCTGGCTGCGGCTTGGCGCGCACGGCCACGCCCCAGCCGCTGGCCGCGCTGGACGCCTCTGCTGCGGCCAGCTCCACCCCGACGGCCAGCCCCACGGGAACTGCCAGGCCGACCGCCACGCCCACCGCGACCGCGACCGCCAC
>JAJTXO010000003.1 GCA_021463315.1 Caldilineales bacterium
TAGATTGGGGAGACTTCCGAAGTCTTATGGACTGTGAGCTCGTTTTGAACAAACCTGCGCAGACTTCGGAAGTCTCGACCCCGGTTTTTTGAGATGATATCCTGGCTCGATATGACCGCGTGGTCAGGTGACTGGCAAAGAAGCATACAGATTGGAAGGTGAACCATGATAGCAGCAACAAGAGATCGGACAAAGACAGACCCGTTGGCCCGCATTACGTTCGACAGGGATATCCTGGCAGGCAAGCCGATCATCCGCGGTATGCGAATTTCGGTAGAGATGATCCTGGAGTTACTAGCGCGCGGTGCGACCGTTGAAGAGATTCTTGAGGACTATCCTCAGATCGAGGAAGACGACATCCAAGCTTCACTGTTTTACGCGCATCGCATGGTTGCCGGTGAGACCATTCTGGAGCGAGTTGCTGCCTGATGAAGTTCCCAAGTCTATGAGCTCTTACCTCCGTACCCACCTGCAACAGCTAGAAGCCGAGGCGATCTACGTCATCCGCGAGACGGCCGCGCAGTTCGAGCGGCCGGTGATGCTCTTCTCCGGCGGCAAGGACTCCATCGTCATGGCCTTCCTGGCCCAGCGCGCCTTCTGGCCCGGCAAGATCCCCTTCCCGCTGCTGCACATCGACACGGGCCACAATTTCCCCGAGACGCTGGACTACCGCGACGAGCTGGTGCAGCAGTTGGGCGTGCAGTTGGTGATCGCCTCGGTGCAGCAATCCATCGACCGCGGCCGCGCGCAGGAGGAGCCGGGCCACAACCCCAGCCGCAACACCCTGCAGACCGTGACCCTGCTGGACGCGCTGGCCGAGCACAAGTTCGAGGCGGCCATGGGCGGCGGCCGACGCGATGAGGAGAAGGCGCGGGCCAAGGAACGCTTCTTCTCGCACCGCGACCGCCACGGCCAGTGGGATCCCAAGAACCAGCGGCCAGAGCTGTGGTCGCTGTACAACGGCCGCAAGCACTTGGGCGAGGGCTTCCGCGTCTTCCCGCTGAGCAACTGGACCGAGATGGACGTCTGGCAGTATATCCGGCTGCGCGCGATCCCCATCCCCAGCCTCTATTTCTCGCACCGCCGCGACGTCTTGCTGCGCGACGGCATGTGGCTGGCCGTGTCCGACGTGATCACCCCGCTCTCCCACGAGGCGGTGGAGAGCAAGATCGTCCGTTTCCGCACCATCGGCGACCTGACCTGCACCGGCGCGGTGGAGTCCACGGCCAGCACGCTGGACGCGATCATCCTGGAGGTGGCCGCGGCGCGCGTCACCGAGCGCGGCGGCCGGGCCGACGACAAGCGCTCCGAGGCCGCCATGGAAGACCGCAAGAAGGTAGGCTATTTCTAGATGACTGTGCTCGCCTCCCCGGTTCTTGCCCGACCGCAGCAAGGACAACTGGATCTACCCGTCGCAGCGGCGCACCAATCTACCAATCTACCCCTACCAGATTACCTCGCCATGGACCTGCTGCGCTTCACCACGGCCGGCAGCGTGGACGACGGCAAGAGCACCCTGATCGGCCGGCTGCTGCTGGACACCAAGAACATCTTCGAGGATCAGTTGGCAGCCGTGGAGCAGGCCAGCCATCTGCGCGGCGAGGAGTACGTCGACCTGGCGCTGTTCACCGACGGCCTGCGGGCCGAACGCGAGCAGCGCATCACCATCGACGTGGCCTACCGCTTCTTCGCCACCCCCAAGCGCAAGTTCATCATCGCCGACACGCCGGGCCACATCCAGTACACCCGCAACATGGTCACCGGTGCGTCCACAGCCGAGCTGGCCATCATCCTGATCGACGCGCAGCGGGGGGTGCTGACCCAGAGCAAGCGCCACGGCTTCATCGCCTCGCTGTTGCAGATCCCCCATGTGCTGGTGGCGGTGAACAAGATGGACCTGGTGGGCTACGACCAGGGGGTGTTCCAGCGCATTCAGGCCGAGTACAGCGCCTTTGCCAGCAAGCTGTCAGCCCCCAGCCTGACCTTCATCCCCATCTCGGCGCTGCTGGGGGACAACGTGGTGCAGCGCAGCGAGCAGATGCCCTGGTACGACGGCTCTACCCTGCTGCACCATCTGGAGCATGTCAGCGTCGGCGCCAGCCGCAACCTGGTGGACTTCCGCTTCCCGGTGCAGATGGCGCAGCGGCCGCATGCCGGCTTCCGCGGCTTCGCCGGCCAGATCGCCTCGGGGACCATCCGGCCGGGCGAGGAGGTGGTGGTGCTGCCCTCCGGCCGCAGCTCTCGGGTGCGCAGCATCGTCACCTTCGACGGCGAGCTGGCCGAGGCAGCCGCGGGCGACTCGGTGGTGCTGACCCTGGAGGACGAGATCGACGTCAGCCGCGGGGACATGATCGTGCGGGCGGGCAACCTGCCCCAGGCCAGCGCGGCCCTGCAATGTACGCTGTGCTGGATGAGCGAGGAGCCGCTGAACCCGCGCACCCCCTACATCGTGCAGCACACCACCCGCCAGGTGCGCGCCCACATCGACCAGCTCACCTATCGTATCGACGTGGACACGCTGCACCGCGAGCCGGCCCAAACGCTGGGGCTGAACGAGATCGGCCGCGTGCGGCTGGCCACCACCCAGCCGCTCTTCTTCGATTCGTACCAGGTCAACCGGGCCACCGGCAACTTCATCCTGATCGACCCGTACAGCAACAACACGGTGGCCGCGGGCATGATTCGCCGCGCCGACCAGGACGTGGCGGATGTCGCAGCCGGCACTGCCGAAAGGCCGGCCACAGCCCGATCCAGCAACGTGGTGTGGGAGCGCACCGCCATCAGCCAGGAGATGCGCGAGCAGCGCCACGGCCACCAGGCCGCGGTGGTATGGTTCACCGGCCTGTCAGGCTCGGGCAAGTCGACCATCGCGCGGCTGCTGGAGCGGCGGCTGTGGGCGCTGAGCGTCGAGACCTTCTACCTGGACGGCGACAACGTGCGCCACGGCCTGAACGGCGACCTGGGCTTTTCGGCCGCCGACCGCCAGGAGAACATCCGCCGCGTGGGCGAGGTGGCGAAGCTGGCCTTCGAGCACGGCCATCTGGCGCTCTGCACCTTCATCTCCCCCTTCCGCGAGGATCGCCGCTTCGCCCGCAGCCTGCTGCCGGAGGGTCGCTTCATCGAAGTTTATGTAAAATGCGACCTGGAGGTAGCCAAGCGCCGCGATCCCAAAGGGCTGTACGCCCGGGCGCTGGCCGGCGAGATCCAGGAGTTCACCGGGATCAGCTCCCCCTACGAGGCACCCGAAGCGCCGGAGCTGGTGGTCGAAAGCGACCTGGTCAGCGCCGAGGATGCGGTGGAGACGATCGTGGCAGAGCTGGCGGCGCGTGGGATCACTGTTAGTTGACAGGTGGCAAGATCGATGGCTTACTGCGGACTATCTGCGATACGTGTTTCACATTGGGTTTCGGGTTCAGTAGGAGTAGCCGACTATGATTGAGGTGGCCCCAACGATTACTCTGTCGCCCCAGGCTGGGCTGCTGTTGACCAAGATCACCGATACGCCGGATCTCGAGTCGGCGCTATGGCGGGTTTTGCACGATTACACCAAACTCAAGACAGACCAGCTTAGGCAGGAAGTCAAGGCACTGGAGCTAAAGTGGCAGATGACTTTCGAGGAGTTCTCTCTGCGTTGCCAGGACGGAAGTCTGAGCCGAAACCCCTATGCCTATGAGGTTGAGAGCGATTTTTGGGACTGGGAAAAAGCCACAACCCTGCTGCACCATTATGAGGCATTGCAGAAGCGATGGATGTAAAAGGGTTCGTGGAGCAGCTCCTGGATGCGCTAGCTTCGACTGGACAATTTCCAAATGTGTCCCTGCAAACCGAGGGGCCCATCGCCAGCGGTCGTATCTCTGTGGAAGGGACAACAGGCCGATTCCTGCGCGTCTACTTCAACGAGACCACCGGGACTATTGCGTTTGCGCTCATCAGCAATCAACAGCGCATTTGGGGAATTGACTTCGACAATCGGCGAGGGTGGCATATGCACCCTGCTGAGGATCCATCCGAGCATGTGGCTATCGACCCGCTGACCGTCTCGGAAATCGTGCAATTGCTGCACGGCATCCTGTTTTCAACCAAGTGAATCGGATAGAGGCAAGCTATGAGCCCCAACTGGCCTGACAGCGCCTTCTTCTGGCGCGACAAGCGCGTCGTCGTTACCGGCGGCAGCGGCTTCCTCGGCTCCTTCGTCGTGGACAAGCTGCGCGCCCGCGGCGCAGCCCAGGTGATCGTCCCCCGGCGCAACGACTACGATCTGCGCGACATCGCCGCCATCCGCCGCCTCTTCGCCGACGTTGACCATTACCCATTACCCGTTAACCCTTCACCGTTGGTGGTGATCCACCTGGCCGCGCACGTGGGCGGCATCGGCGCCAACCGGGCCAGGCCGGCCGAGTTCTTCTACGACAACCTGATGATGGGCGTGCCGCTGATGCACGAGGCGTGGGCGGCCGGCGCGGACAAGTTCATCGCTATCGGCACGGTCTGCGCCTACCCCAAGTTCACCCCGACTCCCTTCCACGAGGATGAGCTGTGGAACGGCTACCCCGAGGAGACCAACGCGCCCTACGGCCTGGCCAAGAAGATGATGTTGGTGCAAAGCCAGACCTATCGCGAGCAGTACGGCTGGAACTCCATCTTCCTGCTGCCGGTCAACCTGTACGGGCCGCGCGACAACTTCGACCTGGAGACCTCGCACGTGATCCCGGCGCTGATCCGCAAATGCCTGGAGGCCAAGGCGAGGGGCGACCAGGAGATCGTCGCCTGGGGCGACGGCTCGCCGACGCGCGAGTTTCTCTACGTGGAGGACGCGGCCGAGGGCATCCTGCTGGCGGCCGAGCGCTACAATCAGAGCGACCCGGTCAACCTCGGCAGCGCATTCGAGATCAGCATCAAGGATCTGCTGGAGACCATCGCCCGCCTGACCGGCTTCGACGGCCGCATCGTCTGGGACACGAGCAAGCCCAACGGCCAGCCGCGGCGCAAGCCTTGTCCTGAGCCTGGCCGAAGGATGGACGTGAGCCGGGCGCGGGAGCGCTTTGGCTTCGAAGCGAGGACGTCGTTTGAGGATGGCCTACAGCGAACGATTGAGTGGCACGGCGATCGAAGGCGATAATGGCGACATACCTGGTCACCGGCGCGGCCGGTTTCATCGGAGCGAAGGTCACGGAATTTCTCCTGGCTGACGGCCACGCCGTGACCGGCATCGACAACCTGAACGACGCCTATGACGTGCGCTTAAAACAATGGCGTCGGGCTCAGTTGGAGGGCAAGTCTGGTTTTTCGTTCTTCCAATTGGATATCACGGATCGGCAAGGGCTGAGGGAACTCTGGGCACTCCGGGAAACTACGCCCTTTGACGGCGTGATCAACCTGGCGGCCCGAGCCGGAGTGCGCTACTCGGTGGAAAACCCCTGGGTATATTTCGAGACCAACACCACCGGTGCGCTGAATCTGTTGGAGTTGTGCCAGGAATACGGAGTAAACAAGTACGTGCTGGCCTCTTCATCTAGCCTTTATGGTAATGCCCCGACGCTGCCCTGGCGAGAGGATACGGATACGAACCGCCCGATTTCGCCTTATGCGGCATCCAAGAAGGCCGCTGAGACGCTCTGTTACACCTATCATTATCTTTACGGCCTAGATGTCACCGTTTTGCGCTATTTCACCGTGTATGGACCGGCCGGGCGTCCCGATATGGTGCCATTCCGTCTCGTGCAGTGGATCAGCGAGGGACAACCGGTCACGGTTTTTGGCGACGGGCAGCAATCGCGCGATTTTACCTATGTGGACGATATCGCGCGCGGCACCATCGCCGGACTAAAGCCACTGGGTTACGAGGTCATCAACCTGGGATCCGACACGCCGGTAGTACTAATGGATGCCATCCGTATGGTGGAGAAGCTGATAGACACACAAGCAAACTTGGTGCGTAAACCCCGCCATGCTGCCGATGTTCTGGCCACTTGGGCAGATATCAGCAAGGCGAAGCAACTGCTTGGTTGGCATCCCCAGGTCAGTCTCCATGACGGAATGAAGCGACTGATCGACTGGTACCAAAACAACAGGGACTTGGCGAAAGAAGTACAGACACGATGATGGATTCACGACAATTGTCTGTTGCAGTCATCGGTTGCGGCTACTGGGGGAAAAACCTGGTGCGCAACTTCAATCAACTGGGGGTGTTGGCGCTGGTCTGCGATGAAACGCCTGCCGGCCGTGCAAAAGCGGCCGAGTTGGCGCCGGATGTTCCGGTGGTTGCGCAAGTTGCGCAAGCGCTGGATGGTGAGATCCCTGCCGTTGTCATCGCTACACCAGCTGAGACCCATTACGATCTGGCTCGGCAGGCACTGTTCGCAGGCAAGGACGTATTCGTGGAGAAGCCATTGGCCTTGACGTACCAGCGAGGCGCTGATCTGGTTGAATTGGCAGGACGACAGGAGCGCATCCTGATGGTGGGCCACGTGCTCGAATATCACCCGGCCATTGTGCGCCTGCTGGAATTGGTGCAAGACGGTGATTTGGGTAAGATCCGCTACATCTATTCCAACCGGCTAAGTCTGGGCAAAATCCGGCGAGAGGAAAACATCTTGTGGAGTTTTGCACCTCATGACATCGCGGTAATTCTACGCTTGATGGGCAACATGCCATTTGAGGTTACCGCTTGTGGCGGAACCTACATCCAGCCCAACACCGCCGATGTGACCGTGACCAATCTGCTGTTTGACAATGGCGTGCGCGCCCACATTTTCGTGTCCTGGATGCACCCTTTCAAGGAGCAGCGTCTAGTTGTCATCGGTTCACGCAAGATGGCTAGCTTCGATGATGTTGCCAAGCGTCTAGTCTTGTACGACCAGCGTGTGGAATGGCAAGAGGGAACGCCGGTTCCCATCAAGGGGGACGGCCAGATAATCAACTATCCCGATGATGAGCCGTTGCGACGGGAATGCCAGGCGTTTCTTGATGCAGTTGGTAGCAGGGTTGCGCCGGTTACCGACGGTCAGAGCGGTTTGCGAGTGCTGCGCGTCCTGCAGGCTGCCCAGCGCTCCCTTGTCATGAACGGCGAGATAGTGAAACTCCCGATTGAGTCCTTTGGCAGCACCGTGAGGTTTGCCTAAAGGCTGGATGAGCCGACATGGCCACCGCCCAACTGAACATAACGGCACCGGCTACCTGGTATGCCCCCAAAAGCATTTAGTGTTACGAGGAGATATCTACGACTGAGCTGATCTGCCTGGATTGGCCGGAACAGGAGCCACTATGATGACAATAGCAGAAACTCCGACCATATCCGTTCCCCTGTTGGATCTCAAAGCGCAATTTGCAACCATCGAAGGTGAAATCCGGTCGGCCATCGACCGGGTACTAGCCAGTCAGCACTTCATTCTTGGCCCAGAAGTCGAGGCGCTGGAAGGTGAAGTAGCCGCCTATTGCCAATGCCAATTCGGGATCGGCGTCTCTTCTGGCACCGACGCGCTGTTGGTTGCTTTGATGGCTATCAACCTGCGGCCTGGTGATGAGGTGATCACTACGCCGTACACCTTCTTTGCGACAGCCGGCTCAATTGCGCGTCTCGGAGCGCGGCCGGTGTTCGTCGATATCGACCCGCGGACCTACAACATCGATCCGGCGGCCATCAAACGGGCGATTACACCGCGCACCAGGGCTGTCATGCCCGTACATCTCTTTGGGCAAATGGCCGACATGGACCCAATAATGGCGATCGCCAAGAAGCACGACCTGATCGTCGTTGAGGATGCCGCCCAGGCGATTGGCGCCGAATACAGAGGACGCCGGGCTGGCTCGATCGGCCACTTGGGCTGTTTCAGCTTCTTCCCCTCTAAGAATTTGGGCGGCTTGGGCGACGGCGGCATGGTGACGGTCAATGACCCACAACTAGCCGATAGGGTCAGGCTTCTGCGGGGGCATGGGGCCAGGCCGAAGTATTATCATAGGACAGTCGGGGGCAATTTCCGGCTGGATGCGTTACAGGCGGCAGTGCTGCGGGTGAAGCTGAAGTACCTGGATGAATGGACAGCAGCCCGCCAACAAAACGCCCATCGCTATCGCCAGTTGTTCGCTGCGGCAGACGTTACAGTTGAGCTTCCCATCGATGCAGGCCACGGTCGGCACATCTACAACCAGTTCGTGATTCGCAGCGACCGGCGCGATGCGCTGATCGACTTTCTGAAGAAACGGCGTATCGGCACAGAAGTCTACTATCCTGTGCCGATGCACCGGCAGGAATGCTTTGACGACCTGGGCTATCGGCCGGGCGATTTCCCAGAGAGCGAAACGGCGGCTCAGACAACATTGGCGTTGCCGATCTATCCGGAGTTGACCAACGAGCAATTGTGCGCAGTAGTTGGCGCTTTTGAGGAGTTCGCATCTTGATTGCCGATAAAACCATTTTCATCACCGGCGGAGCAGGTTTCATCGGTTCTACCTTGGCCGGAGAACTGCTGGACCACAATCAGGTCGTTCTGTACGATAACCTCACGCGAAACTCATTAAAGCACAAGCCGTTCCAGGCTCATCCGCATCTGCGGTTAGTTCAAGGGGATGTGTTGAACTTCGATCATATACGGACGGCGATGCAGGGAGCCGACATCGTCGTGCATTGCGCGGCTATTGCTGGAATCGATACCGTCATTAAGAGCCCGGTGACGACGATGCGCGTGAACATGGTGGGCTCGGCGAATGTCCTTGAGGCCGCATCCCTGCTATCCTGCTGCCAGCGGGTCGTGTGTTTCTCCACCAGCGAGGTGTTCGGTCAACAGGCCTTTCGTTCCTCCGAGACTGATAATGCCGTAATGGGCAAAGTAGGTGAGGCCCGGTGGACATATGCTGTCAGCAAGCTCGCTGAGGAACACCTGGCCATTGCCTATTATCAAGAGAAAACATTGCCGACCGTTGTAGTTCGACCGTTCAATGTCTATGGCCCCGGACAAACTGGAGAAGGCGCGCTCAGAATCTTCATCCAGCGCGCACTGGCGGATGAACCGATTGAGATCCACGGAGACGGCACACAAATCCGGGCATGGTGTTATATAGATGATATGGTAGAGGGTGTGCTACTGGCTATGGAGCATCCCCAAGCGGTCGGCGAGTCGTTCAACATCGGCAATCAAAAGGCCGTCGTGACCATTTATGGCCTGGCAAATACAGTAGTTCGCGTGCTGGGATCCCGCTCCCCCATTGTCTTCACTCACAAAGACTACGCCGATGTGGAGCTGCGCATCCCATCGGTGAGCAAGGCTCGCGATCTGCTGGGATTCGAGGCGAAAGTGGATCTGGACGAAGGCATCCTCCGCACGGCTGAGTACTATCGGAGCCTGGGCAAATGATTCGACTGACCATTCCTTCCATCGAAGAAGATGATTTGCTGGCAGTGCGCGAGGCAGTGGCTTCCGGCTTTCTGGTTCAAGGAGCGCGCGTTGCGGCGTTTGAACAGGTTGTTGCGAGCTATGTCGGCGTCGAGCACGCAGTGGCCGTCAGTAACTGCACGGCAGCCTTGCATCTGGCGCTCCTGGCTCTGGATGTCCGGGCGGGGGACCTGGTGCTTGTGACAACCTATTCCTGGCCTGCCACCGCAAACGTGATCGAGTTGTGTGGGGCGCAACCGGTTTTCGTCGACATCGAACCGGCGACTTTCAACATGGACCCGAACAGGTTAGAGGAAGCCCTAACCCGACTAATGGCGAACACAGAAACGGCGCGCCGATTGAAGGCAATCCTACCTGTCCACACCTTCGGCCAACTTGCAGACATGCCTGCGATCCTGACGTTGGCCGAACGTTATAGGTTGCCGGTGATCGAAGATGCTGCTTGCGCTCTAGGGGCTTCACTGGAGGGCCGGCAAGCGGGTACTTGGGGCGTCATGGGCTGCTTCAGTTTTCATCCTCGTAAGGCTGTCACCACTGGTGAAGGTGGGATGATTACCACCAACGACCCTGTGTTGGCGCGCAAGCTGCGCGCACTTCGGAATCATGGACAAGATCCTGATTCGCCAGCACCGGATTTCATCATGCCAGGTTTCAACTATCGATTGACTGAATTCCAGGCCGCCTTTGGGGTGACTCAGATGGCGAAGCTAGACCGCATTATCGGGGCAAGACGGAGTCGTGCATCTGTCTATGGAGCATTGCTAGCAGGCACCAGCTTGCAGCCGCCTGCCATTGCCCTTCGCAGCCAACCAGTGTTCCAATCTTATGTAGTGTTATTGCCCGAACGAATAGCCGTCGAACGTGCTGGTCTTGTGCAAGATCTTCGATCCCAGGGCATTGAGACTAATATTGGCACCTGGCACATGCCCCTCACAGAGTACTTTCGAAGCCGATATGGTTATCAGCTAGGCGATTTCCCCGTGACGGATCAGGTTTTTGCGAGTTCTTTAACCTTGCCGTTACATGAATCTTTGTCCGAACAAGATCAGCGAAAGATCGTTGAAGCCCTGGTTCAGGTTGCGGGCGAATGATTATGGTGATCCCAAAACGATCTACAGCTATGATCGAAGCGACTGAATTGCTGCGCCAGGCAGGCGTTCTTAATCCCCCCCGCCTGGTCAACCTCATTCGTGACACAATTTCGTTTCTTGAGCTGGACTTGACAGGAATGATCGTACTGACCGAAGCGGCAAGCGGGCCTTATGTAGTTACACCGATCATTGCTGCTTTGGCTGGCGCGCAACGCATCATCGCGCTAACGCGTGACTCACACTACGCTACTGCCGAAATGGTAATCGCCCAAACACGAGCGCTGGAATGCCTGTGCGACATCTCTGACACTGTAGAAATCCACACACGGCGATCGCTTGAGCAATTTGCCCAGGCTGACATCATTACGAACTTGGGGTTTGTACGTCCTATTGATGCTGAAGCGGTCTCGGTGATGAAACCAACGGCTGTCATTCCACTAATGTGTGAAGCCTGGGAATTCCGGTCTGGAGACGTAGATCTAGATGCCTGTCATGCCAAGGGTATTCCGGTTGTGGGCACGAATGAGAGCTATCCAGGCCTCGATGTATTTACCTACAGCAGCTGGCTATGCCTCAAGATGCTGTTCGAGGCGCAAATCGAGGTCCACAAATCCAAGATTGTTGTTATTGGCAGCGATAAGTTCGGAGAGGTGATCTTGAGCCGATTAGTGCAAGCGGGAGCAGAAGTGCATAAAGTCTCGACACCCAGTGAGATGCCAAAGGAGACATGGGCTAATGTTGATTGTATCATCGTGGCTGATTACAGTCGTGACAACATGATCATTGGACCCATTGGTGAAGTAGCGGCAGTCGAACTGGCACAATTGGCACCTGGCGTGACGGTACTCCAATTTGCTGGCTGGATTGATGTTGCCAGTTTGCGAGAGGCGGCATTGGCGATATATCCAGGCGTGCAGGTAGGTGCCCACCGCATGGTTCAGACACTGGCCGGACTTGGTCCACGCCCTGTAATCGAGCTTCATGCAGCAGGTCTGAAGACTGGTCAAATCGCATTGCGAAACAGTAATGCCACGATGGAGCGCAGATGGCACGGATTAATGCAACCATTGTGTGGCAGGACTTCGTGAAAGATGTACTCCCGGAAATGAACCCTACCACGAGGACACGTATGCGACTGAATGATATAACCGCTATTATTGATGCGAGAGTTGAGCGTGATGCCGAATTCACCTCGCTTGGCTTCGTGACACACAAGGCCTATAGTCTACTGGTTTTCTTGGAGCACGAGAAATACGTACCAGCCCTGTCGCAGAACCCACACATCACCTGCGTTATTGCGCGGCCGGAGTTGGCCGCAGCTGTGTCCAATGGTTATGGTCTTGCGGTGGTTGCCAATCCGCGACTTGCCTTCTATGAGCTACACAACTATCTTGCTGACAAGACCGAGTTCTATTGGCACGAATTTCCGAATGAGATCTCTGATCAGGCGATCATTCATCCCAAAGCCTATGTGGCGGAGAGGAACGTGCGGATCGGGAGGGGAACCATTGTCGAACCAGGTGCCGTTGTATTGGAACGGTCGATTATCGGTGAGGATGTCATTCTGCGTGCTGGCAGTGTAGTTGGCTCGCAGGGTTTTCAATTCGAACGGATTGATGGTTGCGTCATACCAGTCTCTCACGCAGGTGGTATCAAACTTGGCAATCGGGTTGAGATCCAGGCCAATTCCTCGATTTCACGTCCTGTGTTCGGTGGTTTTACGGAATTAGGCGACGACACCAAACTCGACAATCTCGTCCATATTGCCCACGATGTGAAAATCGGTAAGCGGTGTCTGCTGGCCGCGTGCGCGATGATTGCAGGCAGTGTGATCATCGGAGATGATGTTTGGATCGGTCCGGCTGCTTCCGTTTCGAGCGAAATCACAATCGGCGAACGTGCCAGCGTCACAATTGGATCTGTGGTAACTCGAGATGTGCTTCCTGGTCAGCGTGTCACGGGCAATTTCGCCATTGAGCATGAGCGGTTCATCGCCTTTCTCAAGACCATTCGCTGACATCAACAGGCTGGGGCGCTAGATTCTCAAACAACCGGACGTCAAGGTGAGGTTGCACGCGATTTCGAGTAGGCGCTGGTGTTACCGCAGTGACAGGTATCCAGCCTATCCTGTGGTGCCAGGCGAGTGCCAGTATTGCGCACATAAGAATGATCCAATCGATCGAGTTTGATTGCTCGACTCCGCAGTCTGGTCGGATAATGCAATGGACTCAGATGAGGTAGTGCATCAGTTCTTGGGCACGCCAGTAGGTAGGAAACTGAGAGAAAGCTGCATGAGGCACAGAAAAGGTTTCCGTTTCGCCGGTCTGCTTGTCGTGTTGGCTATGATGAGCTGGGCCCTGCTATCCAATAGGCAATCCCTTCAAAAAGCGTTTTGGTCTAATTCGCTCGGGATATCCGTAATCCACGACATCGGTGGCGGGATCAAGGCCTCAGACTCGCTTGACCGTGCCGTAAACCAGAAAGCGCCTGTACGTGTCTCAGGCTGTGAGACATCAAGGGAGCGGGTTGCGGATGTGACCCAAAAATGGCAAGCGGAAGTCGGATCGAATGCTTTATTGCTGGCATCCTATTTGTTCTACTGCGGCGCTCGTGGCGAAGCTCTGGCTGTAATCAACGATGCAATGGCGGCCGGGCACCATATTGACTCGGTCGCCACACAGGTACTCCGCTATTACCGGGGTAGTCTTCATTATGAGGCTGGTGACACAACCTACGCACTCGAGGATTGGCGTTTCGTGCCGGGGCTAGACGTCTTTTTTGCCAGGGCTGGCTCAGGTTCTTTGGCCAACGACAGAAGGGCGTTGGGATTACGTTACTACGAACTCTCGGAACTGCTTACTCCCGGAGTGCAGCCATATCGCATCGAACTCTACTGGACGAAATGCCGCGAAAGCGCCGACAACAGTGACTGGGAACAGGCTCAGCTTTACTGCGAGCAGACAGTTGAGATTGACCGCCATCCGGCGTATGTCAAGATGTTAGGGCGCGCTTACACGGGTGTCGGTCAATTTGAGCGTGCGATAGGCATGTACACGGAAGTCCTGGCGTCGAACGAAAACGACGGGGAAGCATACTACGGCCGTGGTATCGCGCTCAGAGAGGCTGGTCGTCTGGCAGAAGCGGAAACTGACTTGAGGAAGGCTATTGAGTTCTCGCCTTCGAACGCCTGGGCCAGGATCGCCCTGGGGGATATCCTCAACGCAGCCGGCCAATCTGAAGAAGCTCGGACCATGTATTCAGAGGCCATACGGACAGAGGACTCCTTCGCTGCAAAGGCAGCCTCTGATCGTCTGCAGGCCATGGAACAGATCCCAAGCGAAAGCAGGGTGCAGCCTTGACAGTAATAGCGGATAGCGACAAGGCCGCTCTGGAAGCCATTGGCTCAGAGAGCACTCCTTCGCCGCATCGGGGTATTGCTGGTCTTTTCTCAGACTCCTTTGTGTACGCAGCAGGCACAGCAGTCAATCAGGCGCTGCGCTTCCTGTTCTTGCCAATTGTCTTGCGCACCCTGGCGCCAGCCGAACTGGGTGTCTTTGATTCGTCGCGTATGCTGCTGTTGATTGCCGCTCCTCTGGTTGCACTCGGAATGGAGTCCGCCGTGGCTATCCTCATCAACGAGCGGGGCGGAAGGGAGCAGATGGCCCGTTGGATGAGCACTGGCCTCGCGGTCGTCTGCATCAGCGCCGCGTTCTTCGGTCTTCTAGGCATCTTGTTCAACCGCTGGCTATACCAGACATTGCTCGGCGGCGCTGGCGACATTCGTGTTCTCTGGTTGGTTATCGTTTTGACTGTGATCACCCCGATTGCTGAATACTGCCGCAATCTGCTCAAGTGGCAGTTTCGGCGCGTTGCCTATGTTGTCCTGCTGCTGGGCGAAGCCCTCTTGACGCTGGGCATCGGTATCCTCCTGGTCTCTGTTTTGCATCTGAGCGTTTTGGGATGGGTGCTCGCCATCTTGATTGCCAGCATCGCTAACCTGCTAGGTGCGATCTGGGTCAACCGCGGCTGGTGGAACAAGCCACAAGTGCGCCAATTTGGTGTTGGAATGGCAAGGCTGGGCTTTCCGTTTGCGCTGGTCACTGCTTCTGCGCAATTCACGCCATTCGTTACGCGCCTTGTTATGGTGCAGATGGTAGGCCTCTCGATAGTCGGGATTTTCGGAGTGGGTGAACGTGTGGCCCTTATTCTGGGGCTGGCATTGTCTGGCTTTTCAATGGCATGGGGACCATATTACCTGGCCAAACAGCACGACGCCGATGCAGGGGCTGCTTTCGGGCGGGCTGTCAGCTACTACCTGATCGTCGCCACCTGGCTTGCTCTGGCTGTGGTCATATTCAGTGACTCACTGGTGCGTATCCTGACCGGCTCCGGTTATGAGGATTCGGTTGGAGTAGTTCTACCCCTGGTCATGCTCACCATCCTGGCTGGCATGGATTTCGTGGCGGTTGGCGGCATCTACATCAAAAAAAAAGGCAGCTACATGATTGGAGTCTACCTGTTCACAGCGCTGGCTGCGGTGGCCTTCAATGTGCTGCTGGTTCCACGTTACGGCGCAGTGGGGGCGGCTTGGGGCGCTTTCTTTGCCAAGTTGCTGGGTGTGTGTGTATCCATCGCCATCTCGCAGCGTCTCTTCCCCATTCAATGGCACGCTGCACGAATCGCTCGCATCGTGACGGTTTTCATCGTCGCCATGGTCATGGCTCGTTGGCTCAACGCCCAGCCGGTAACGTGGAGCGTTGTCGGTGCGTCTATACTCCTCTTGCTAGCCTTTCCCCTTGCCCTGATACTTTCGAAGGCGATCTATCCGGACGACGTTGCGCTGCTCAAGTCCCGGTGGGTTGGCTCACGACTACGGAGAGCGCATGCGCGTTAACGTGGTGGGCGGCACACTGGGTTTCGGCTTGAAGCTCGCTGCCTGGTTGCGTGATCTTGGCATCGAGAGTCAATGCTATGCCTTTGACAACGGTTTTCAGCGCGACATGCCCGCGTGGGAGCTTGGCGCAGGATCGGCCTTACCTGCGTGGTTTCATTTCCGATCAGGAGAGCCAGTCGGGCGTCCTTTGTGGCCGCGCCCGGCATTGACTCGCGAGTTGGCAGATTGCGATGTCTTGTTGGCCAGTGGAGGATATGAGCCTATTTTCGCGGCTCGCACCGGTCGCCCCTATATCATCTGGAGTCTGGGAGGAGATCTGGAAGCGCTGCCGTTCAGTAGCGCTTCGCTGCATAGCCGATTGTGCGCACGTGCGCAGCGGCAGGCCATCCGGAAAGCAGATCTGGTCATCTACTCTATGCTCTTTCAGGAGCAGCGATCGCTCAGGGCATTGGGGCTAACCAAGACTCGCTTCGTGCCGATCCCGATGGATCCTGAACAATTCGGACCACTGCCGCAGAGTGATGCCCAAGATGCGGCGCCGGTGGCTTTCCGCGATGCCGATCTGGTGGTCTTCGGCCCTGCTCGGCATCAGATCGATCCCAACCGCTATCATTACAAAGGTAATGAACAACTCCTCCTTGGCTTTGCCGAATTCAGACGTTCATGGAGCGGCGCCACAAGGCTAGTCATGGTACGAAACGGCGAATACCAGACAACTCAACAACTGATCGATCAATTGGGTCTTGCCGATTGTGTCTCCATCGAGCCTATGTACGATCGTACCACCATGCGAGCGATTCTGAGTCTGCCTAACGTGGTCGTTGCCGATCAGTTCAATTCGCTGGCAGGGTTGGGCTTCACCGGTCTGGAAACGCTATTCAGCGGTCGTATCCTGATTACCTCCTGGGACCGCGCTGGGCATAGCCGTGTCTATTCTGAACCGGCTCCGCTTTTGGCAGCATCAAATGCCCACGAGATTGCGGTGCAGTTGCGGAAAGTGGCTATGATGAGTACTGAAGAACGCCAGGCATTTAGCGAGCGCGCACGAAGCTGGGCGATTAGGTTTCACGGCCAGCGAACCATCATGCCGCAGGTTGTGGCTATGCTTGAGAACGCGCAGGCGGACAGGAGACGATACGATGCGACTCGTTGAGGGA
This sequence comes from Caldilineales bacterium, assembly GCA_021463315.1. Taxonomy (GTDB): domain Bacteria; phylum Chloroflexota; class Anaerolineae; order JAAEKA01; family JAAEKA01; genus JAAEKA01. The sequence continues at coordinate 16,532 of JAJTXO010000003.1, forward strand.
ACTGCCAAGACAAACGCCGCGCCAAGGCAACCTCGAAGCAGCATGCGAAGACCGATCACCTACCCGGCAATAACGATGTTTGTTGCGGTTCCCGTGAACCTTGCCCTAGTAGTTATGTTTGGCTCTGAGTTTCCTTTTCTTGAGACCCTGCTGCTGATACTTGTCAATAGCTTGCTCTTGGCAGCGCCAATTTCCGTTGGTTATCGCTACTACCGATACGTTGAGCAACGCCTCACGAGTTTGATCGTAGTCCTATGTGCTGTGTTTGCCATCTTCTTTCCTCTAGGTGCATTGCCTGTGCTGAGCTTGGCGGAAACAACGAACGTAAGCAATCTCCTCTTAGGCATTCCCAAGGTGGACTTGTGGCAAGCAGCAATGACGGCCGAGTTAGTGCTTTTGGCCTCATGGGTGGTCATGATGGTCGTTCTGAAAAACCTGACGCCATTGGACCAACCTGAGCTGACGCAGCAAGATGATGGAACAGAACGAAGATTGACAGGTGTAGCGGCCGCGCTGATTGGATCGTCTGCCATTATCTTAGCTCTTCTCGCTTACCTGAGTCTGATTCCATCATTGGGTGCCTACGTCGAGTCCTTGGCCCAGATCGCGTCCCGCGGCGCCACCATCATGCCTGACACGGGATCCTCACGAATCGTCTTGTTACAATCGTTCCTGACCCCAGGTGTCCTCTTGTTGGGCTTCGGGCTACGCGAGTCTGAGTTGATTGGCACATGGAGAGCGTTGTTCACGTTCATCTTGTTGGCCTTGTTGGTAGCGATCTTGATGTTGCCCTTTGGAGGTCGCGGGGCAATGCTTCAGCCCTTTGTTCTGGCGGTCATCGTGTATGAACGCCGCGTCGGTGTTTTGCCGCAACGCCTGCGACTGTTTTTTGCACTATTGACGTTGTTGGTGGTCTTTGGAGTGCTGTACCTCCGTTTTGCTCAACGGGATTATGGCGTTCAAGAAATCCAACTGGACTCCGAGGTTATGAGGGCAGTCGGCGAGAACATACTGACAGGCGATGTAAACCGATTCTTGAGCGTTACTTATCTAACCGATGAGGTGGCTCAAAATGGTTCATTGCGTGGAAGAACGCTTCTAACGGGCTGGATCAACTTGTTGCCAAACCGTTTCATTGGCGGAGAACGAGCCTGGCGATCAGAGGATGAGGTCATGATACGCAAGTGGGGCATCAGCAATCCCAACCATGCGATGATGCTCTCGATTCCTGGCGACCTGTACTTCAATTTAGGTTTGTTGGGAATGATTGTGGGAATGGCCTTGATGGGGGTGGTCATTGGTGTGTTTCGCAATTGGTTACGGGCGTCCCGGACTTTGCCGCGCAGCGTTGTGGGCGCCTGGCTGATCTTGACGCTGTCAACCGGGCTCACAATTAACCTTGCCATGTGGCCAGCTGTAGTCCTGTATGGCATCGTGCCATATTTGGCAACCTGGGGAGCCACGGCGCTGCTAGCAAGGTCGTTGCCTTTGCGACGAGCGAGGCCTTCGGCTGGTTATCCCCTGCCTCCTTTTGCCAAGCGCTAGGAGTTCTTGCGTGAACGAGAGCCTTACTCAATTCTCGTAGACGCCTGATACTGACGACGGTTTTCTGTTCGAATGCCCTATAACTGTAATCCTGATCTCACATCGACGCTATCCAAGCCTCGGATAATGGTGGTGGGTGACTATGTGTGGCCTTGGTATCAAGAGGCTTGTGCCAGGGCCCTAGAAGAACTTGGATGCTCGGTCATCCGGCTTGGCTGGTTTGGCGACTTCAGTAGATGGGTGGCGGGGCATTTCGAGCCAGTCTATCACTCCCAGTGGCATAGAATACAATATCGCTTCGGTTGGGGTCCCACGATTTGGCGAGTAGCTCGCCGAATGCTGCAGGTGGCCGAGCAGGAGCAGCCAGACATCGTGCTGTTCTACAACGTGACTATATTGAGTCCAGGAACTGTGAGACAACTAAGGCGTCTGCTGCCAAACGCCGTACTTTGCCAGTATTCCAATGACAACCCATTTAGCCCTCTGGCAATACCGGGACTCTGGCGTCACTATGTTAGGAGCATTCCCTTTTTTGATGCCCACTTCACCTACCGTTATAGCAACATTGCAGACTATTACCGCTTGGGCGCACATCGCGTGGAACTGCTGAGATCCTACTTCATTCCAGAAGACGATTACCCGGTGCCGGAAGAGGAAATACCGGATCGATTCAAGTGCGACGTGATGTTCGCTGGCCATTATGAAGACGACGGTCGGATCGAGTACCTCGACGCAATCTGCCGTGCAGGTTTCAAGCTTAATCTGTTCGGCAGCGGTTGGCAAGGTGCCTTAGGAAAGCTTGGGACGGATTCCCCTCTGCGCAGCCAATACCCAATCTCACCTGTCTTCGGTGCTGATTACCGTTATGCGGTCTGCGGTGCTAAGGTGGCTCTTTGTTTTCTTTCCAAACTTAACTGTGATACCTACACCAGGCGAAGTTTTCAGATCCCGGCTATGCGAGTAGCCATGCTCAGCGAGTACACAGACGATATGGCAGACCTGTTTCGCCCGAATCTGGATGCATGCTACTTCCGAACACGAGCCGAGATGCTTGAACAATTACGCCGTTTGCTGCGAGATGCGAATTTGCGAAATGGAATAGCAGCCTCTGGATACAACAGAGTATATGCCAACAACCATAGCGTTGTGGGGCGGATGGAGACTTGGCTAAACCAGGTCACGAAAATGATCAGATGAGTCATCTGATCAGTTAGCGCACGGGCGAGAGAGACGATCCCTTCATGCCCAGAAGGCGGACGTCATCGTCAAGTGGTCGCGACGGTCACAAGAACAGAAGGATCCCTTCCATGCAGCCTCGAATAGTGTGGTTTTCAACTGCGCGGTCTCCATACAACGATTATCTCTTCAGCGAACTTGCACGCCACTCGGATTTGACTGTCTACCATCGCGTGGAGAAACTTGGGTCACATCCATGGGAGTTGCCCAATCCCGGTTATGATAGCCGACCGCTTCAAGGGCGCTTCGTTGCGGCTCTTGGAGAGTCTCGTCGTGCCGATCTAGTCGTGGTGGCTGGGTGGGACAGCATACGATTCTTGCTGATCAGTCTGCTTCTCCCTCGCAAGATCCGCACGGCCTTCTGGACGGATACTCCCTACCCAAGCCCACACGGAATTATTCACGACTTGCTAAGAGTGCTAATCATTCGGTACGTGTTTCTGCGCATTGACCGCATATGGGCCACAGGGCTGCCCGGCTGCCAGGCATTGTGGGCCCTTGGTTGTCCTGCGGAGAAGACGGACTCCCTACCATTCTTCATGAACAATGCTGCGGCAGCAGAGTTACGTGACAAGAAAAGAATAACCAAGTTCAGGCTCGAGCATGACGCTGAGACTAAAATGGCAGTACTATGTGCCGGGCAGTTGATCCCCTCCAAACGTTATGAAGATGCAATCCAGGCTATAAGATTATCGACTAGCGATGTTGTATTGTGGATTGCTGGTGATGGTCCTCAAAAGGAACATTTGGTTGAGTTGACTGGATCATTAGAAGTGGAAGACCGCGTCAAGTTCTTGGGGTGGTTACAGCCAGAAGAGGTTGCTCTAGCCATGGATGCTTGTGATGTTTTCTTGCACCCAGCAATTCTAGATCCTTTTCCAACGGTTGTTCTCGACGCCATGTCCAGGGGAAAGCCGGTGATAGGGAATCTCACTTCTGGTTCTATCGCAGATCGAGTCCGGGATGGATGGAACGGTTACACTGTGCCGTTAGGTGACATCACGGCAATTGCAGACCGAATAAACCAGTTCGCTATTGATCGAAATCGAATAGCAGAATTCGGCCTGAAGGCACAGGCTACCGCATTAGCACACCCAGTTCTCAACGGGGTGGAACTGATACTGGGCGCACTCGGTTGATCGTAACGTGATGGAGGATCGCATGTTCGTGGGCAAGGGCATTATTGTTGGCATTGACGATCATTTCGTATTTGCATCAAGCTGCGAGAACATGCCAAACACGTTAGTCGAGGCGATAGCGGCCGGATTACCTCTTGCGTGCTCTCGACGCGGGCCCATGCATGAAATCCTTGGTGATACTGGACTGTACTTCGACCCAGAATCCCACCTGTCTATCGCCGAGGCAATCCGAAGGCTAATTGACGACCCGCTGCTTCGAGATGAGTCGGCGAGCAGAGCCAGGCGGCCTTCCCAGCAGTCTTGTCCTGAAAATAGCGCTCTGGCCGGTCTTTGCGCAGCACCCCGGAGTGGGCCGACCGAGCCCCACGTTTTCATGGGCCGTGGCGCCTGCCCGGCATGACCAATTCGTGGTCACGTTGCGCCCATCAAACTTGGGCGTATATCGCCGAAACGGTGAGAACAACTGATGATTGAACCAAGACCCTATCAAGTATGCACCAACTGCGCAATGGATACCAGCGATCCCAGTATTGTCTTTGATGACAAAGGCGTTTGCGATCATTGCGTTGACTTCAGAACGAATGTCCAGCCAAAGTGGCATCCCGACGAACAGAGCCGGCAGCAGCTCGAAGCTATCGTGCAATCCATCAAAGGCGCAGGGAAAGGCAAGGATTTCGACTGCTTGCTCGGCCTGAGCGGTGGCATGGACAGCTCCTACATGCTTCATTTGATGGTCACGGAATTTGGATTGCGGCCGCTCGTGTTTCATGTGGATGGAGGCTGGAACTCCGAACTGGCCGTGCACAACATCAACGTTCTGATCGACAAACTCGGCCTTGACCTTTACACAGAAGTGATCAACTGGGATGAGATGCGCGACTTCCAGCTCGCGTGGTTCAAATCCGGCGTACCTCACATCGACATACCCCAGGATCACGCGTTCATCGCCACTCTCTATAATTTCGCCGACAAGTATCGCATCAGTTACATACTAAACGGCGGCAATATCTCGACCGAGGTGGTGCGCTATCCTATCAAGTATTACTACTTTGGTACTGACATGACCCATATCCGGGATATCATGAAGCGTTACTCCACCCTCAAGATGAGCTCCTATCCGTTCAGTTCGATCTACAGGCACAAAATCTACCTTCGATATGTGCGCAAAGTGGAGGTCGTCAAGCCGCTGAACTTCGTGCCCTACACCAAAGCCTCTGCCACCGAACTACTAGAGGCACAATATGGCTGGAAACCATATCCACAAAAACACTTCGAGTCGCGGTTCACTCGCTTCTTCGAGGGGTACTGGCTGCCAGAGCGTTTCGGCTTCGACGTACGCCGCGTCCAGTTTTCCAGTCTCATCCTGACGGGCCAGATGTCCCGGGAACAAGCCCTGCGAGAACTGGAGAAACCGTCCTACGATCCAGAGACCATTGCTCACGACTTCTCATACGTTGCCACCAAGTTAGGGATATCGGACGACGAATTGCGCAGCTATCTCGAGATGCCCAAGAAATACTACTGGGACTACCGCAACCAGCAGAGCATCCTCAGCCTGGGCCGCAAGACCCTCACCACCTTAGGGCTGGATCGGGGAGGGGTGCGATGATAGGGATAGTCGACTATGGACTTGGCAACATCCGCGCGTTCTTGAATATCTACAAGAACCTCAATATCCCTGCAACGGCAATCAGAACGGCGCAGGAGCTTGCCGATGCCGACCGCATCATTTTGCCCGGTGTTGGCTCGTTTGACTGGGCGATGGAACGTCTAGATGCATCGGGAATGCGAGACACGCTTGACGAACTGGTGCTGCGCAAGAAGCGTCCTGTACTAGGTGTCTGCGTGGGAATGCAAATGCTGGCACGTCGTAGTGAGGAAGGACAGCTACCTGGTCTGGGTTGGATCCCGGCAGAAGTAAAACGGTTTGACGAAAGCGGGTTCACGCAGAAGACCCATTTGCCTCACATGGGTTGGAATGATGCAGCGCCGCGCGCGGTCGACAGCCTGTTTCGCAACTTGGAGCATCCCAGGTTCTATTTCCTGCACTCTTACTACTTCCTTCCAGAGAATGACGAGCATATCTTGGCGACTACCAGTTACAACGGCGAATTTGCTTGCGCAATACGTGCAGGTCACGTGTTTGGCACTCAGTTTCACCCTGAGAAAAGCCATCAATGGGGCATTCAGCTCCTGAGCAACTTCGCGGAGATCTGAACCATGTTGCGCCCCAGAATCATTCCCTGCCTGCTCGTCAAGAACGGCGGGCTTGTCAAGACCGTGCGTTTTGATAATCCGAAGTATATTGGAGACCCAATCAATGCGGTTCGGATCTTCAACGAAAAAGAGGTAGATGAACTGATCGTCGCCGATATCGACGCTACAGTGCGCGGTCGCGAACCAGACCACACCATGATCCGAAATCTAGCTGCGGAGTGCCGAATGCCGCTATGTTACGCAGGGGGTGTGCGGACTCCGGAACAGGTCGAGCGGATCATTAGCCTCGGCGTCGAGAAAGTCGGAATCAGTAGCGCGGCCCTCCAGACTCCTGATCTGATTGCCGAATCAGCCAAACGAGTGGGCAACCAGAGCATAGTCGTTGTAATGGATGTCAAAAAAGCTGGTCTGTCTCGCCGTTATCAGATCTTCACCCACAACGGCACTCGCAGTACAGGACTCCATCCGGTTGAGTTCGCCAAACGTGCCGAGGCCTTAGGTGCAGGCGAAATCCTGGTCAACACCATCGATCATGACGGTGAGATGAAGGGTTACGACCTAGACTTGGTTGATCAGGTTCGTGAAGCTGTAAGCCTACCGCTTTCTGTCCTTGGTGGCGCAGGCTCTCTGGGAGATATTGAAGGCTTAATCCGTCGCTACGGAATCATTGGGGCTGCCGCAGGTAGTCTTTTTGTCTTCAAGGGGAAGTATCGCGCCGTGCTGATCAACTATCCAAGCCGCAGTGAAAAGAATGCTCTGGGCTCTGGTGGGACGAGCGTAGCAAGACAGGAATCCCCAGCTTCTCATGCTAAGTGGCAGGCATTGCCATACGATCACGGTTCCCACGCGGACCGCGCCGGAAGTCAGGAATGAGGATACTTTTCATCGCGCCTTTACCCCCGCCTGTCAGTGGTCAATCGTTAGCCGCACAGGTTTTCCTGGACTCAATCAAAGATGATCATAGCGTTGATGTCGTGGACATGAACAAAGATGATTTCAGGAATGGCTTCATAAGCCTGAAGCGATTTCATGAAGTACTCAAGCTTCTTGTAGATACACACAGGAAACTGAAATTCTCAGATATTATCTATCTTCATGTTTCAGAATCGATTGCCGGTAACCTGAAGGATCTGCTGCTGTTTCTCATATGCAGAAATAAGTTATCAAGCCTGTACCTACATCTCCATGGGGGAAGTCTAGAAAGGCAGGTGTTTCGGGCAAACAAATTGCTTCGCATGATTAACAGGTATTTTGTCTCTAGAACCGCCGGAGTGATTATCCTTGGTCAGTCTCACACAGGTATCTACTCGGATTTCATGGACAGCACCAGGATTCATATCGTACCCAATTTCGCTGAAGACTGTTATTCCTCATCAATCGCCTCGATTCAAGGAAAATTCAGATCATTGCAGCCTCTGAGAATCCTGTATTTGAGCAACTTGATCTCTGGCAAGGGTTATGAGTTCCTCTTGGAGGGATTCATCTTGCTGAGCGAAGAGTACAGAAGAAGAATCGAGATTGTTTTCGCAGGCGAATTTGGTTCAGATAACGAGCGCGATGATTTCCTGAGCAAGATCAGTCCATATGATCAACTTCATTACTTGGGATTTGTAAGCGGTGAAGCCAAGAAAGAGCTCTTAGAGAGAGCTCACATCTTATGCCTTCCATCTTATCTATTTGAAGGCCAACCCATTTGTATCTTGGAAGGCTATCGAGCGGGTTGCGCAGTCGTAACGACCGGAAAAGGAGGCATCTCAGATGTGTTTGTGGAAGGAACTAATGGCTATAAGATCGAGGAAAGGTCGGCACAATCGGTCGCAGATGTGCTGGCGAGAATCATCGACGAGCCGGATAATCTGCTTGGCTTCGGGTTACACAATCACGAGCTTGCTGAAACCAAATACACAATCTCAATTCATACGAATCGATTGCAGGATGTAATGGGGATTCGACCTAGTTCGGAACAAATCGATGAGTACAAAGAGGCCGAGTTAGGTGTTTAACAGCAAAACCCTGCTCATCACCGGCGGCACCGGCACCTTCGGCAACGCCGTGCTCAACCGCTTCCTGCACACCGACATCGCCGAGATCCGCATCTTCAGCCGCGATGAGAAGAAGCAGCACGACATGCGGCTGGACTACGGCAACAACCGCAAGCTGAAGTTCACCATTGGCGACGTGCGCCGGCCGGAGAGCCTGCTGGACGCCATGGTCGGCGTGGACTTCGTCTTCCATGCGGCCGCGCTCAAGCAGGTGCCCTCCTGCGAGTTCTACCCCATGGAGGCGCTGATGACCAACGCCATCGGCGCGGAGAACGTGATGAACGCGGCCATGGCGGCCGGCGTCCGCAACGTGGTGGTGCTCAGCACCGACAAGGCCGCCTACCCCATCAACGCCATGGGCATCTCCAAGGCCATGATGGAGAAGCTGGCCGTGGCCAAGGCGCGCATCGCCGCCGACCGCGGCTGCACCATCGCTATCACCCGCTACGGCAACGTCATGGCCTCGCGCGGCTCGGTTATTCCCCTCTTCGCGGACCAGATCAAGGCCGGGAAACCTCTCACCGTCACCGATCCGCACATGACCCGCTTCATGATGAGCATCGACGACGCTGTCGACTTGGTGCTCTACGCTTTCCAGAACGGCCAGCCGGGCGATCTGTTCGTGCAGAAGGCGCCGGCCGCCACCATCGAGACCCTGGCGCAGGCCATGCTGCGCGTCTTCGGGACCGACAATCCCATCCAGATCATCGGCACCCGCCACGGCGAGAAACAGTACGAGACGCTGCTGACCCGCGAGGAGATGATCCGCGCCGTGAACCTGGGCGGCTACTTCCGCATTCCGGCCGATAACCGCGACCTGAACTACGACGCCTATTACACTCAGGGCCTGGAGCCGCTGTCGCAGCAGGAGGACTACAACTCGCATAACACGCGGCGGTTGTCGGTGGAGGAGATGGTTGAGATGTTGGGCATGGTTCACTGATGAACCTTTGTACCTTTACAATTGAATGAGTCGGGAAGGCGATTTCTGGTATGATTAGCAAGGTGTCAACCTACTACTCTAC
>JAJTXO010000030.1 GCA_021463315.1 Caldilineales bacterium
GGGGGTGCGGGCCACCACGGCCAGGCCGCCGGTCGCCGCGGCGGGCCAGGGCGCCATGACCGCGGTCACTAATCCTGCGCCCAGTTGGCCGGCCGGGTCGTCCAGCAGCGCGACGATGGGCAGGGTGCGCGGCTGCGCGCCGGCGATCACGGCCTGGCCGGCCAGCGCCAGCAGCGCCAGCAGCAGCTCCGGCTGGCCGCCGACGTCGAGCATCTGCCCCACCACGGTGGCTGCGTTGCGCTGGTTCACAGGGACGGCGCGGCGGGCGGCCTGGGCCAGGATGCCGCCGGCGATCTGCTGGCAGGTCGGGTCAGCGGCGACCTGGCTCAGGGTAGTGGCGGCGCCCAGGGTCAGCCAGCCGTTGCCCGGCGCCCCTGTCAGCTCGACGCTGTCCAGGCCCAGGTCGGCCAGGTCGACTACGGCATCGACCGGTTCGGATAGCGGATCGGGCACATCGACATCAAGGCGCAGGCGAGGGACCAACCAGGTTCCGCCCGCCAATGGCACGGTGCGCACATCGGGCCGGCGCAGCAGCGCCAAAGCTTCGTCGAGGGTTTGGGGACGCAGGTATTCGAGAGTTGCAGACATGGGTTCTCTCCTCAATCGCTCGGGCCGGTCTTTGCGCAGCACCCCGGAGTGGGCCGACCGTGCCCGCACACATCGCTCCATCGCTCGGGCCGGTCTCCGACCGTGCCCGCACACATCGCTCGGGCCGGTCTTTGCGCAGCACCCCGGAGTGGGCCGACCGTGCCCGCACACATCTATGGCGCAGCCACGGCGTCTTCCACCACCAGATAGCGGGGATCGCGGTACAGCTTGTTCACCTGGCTGGCAAAGACCAGCGAGCCGGTCATCACCTGGCGGGTGGGGCCATCGACCACCACCTGCCCTTCGCCCAGCAACAGGACACGATCGGCGCAGTGGGCGGCCAGCTCTACATCGTGGGTGGCCAGCAGGATGGCGCGGCCCTGCTGGCGCAGTTGCAGCAGAATGGCGGCCAGCGCGGCCTTCTGCGCATAGTCCAGGCCGCGGGTTGGCTCGTCCAGCAGCAACAGCGCGGGCTGGGCCACCAGAATCGCAGCCAGCGCGACCCGCTGCCGCTGGCCGCTGCTCAGGTCGCGGGGATAGCGCTCGGCCTCGGCGGCCAGACCCAAACGGGCCAGCAGCGCCCGGTCGGCGGCTGGATCGGGGGGCAGCCTGTGCCCCTGGCGGGTGAAGGCCAGCTCCTCCAGCACGGTATCCTTGAAAAGCAGCGCGCCCGGGTTCTGGGGCACATAGCCGACTATGCGCACGATCTCGTCCAGCGACGCGCTGCGGGTGTCAAGGCTCTCCTGGCCGCCCTGCGCCAGCCGCACACTGCCGCGGGTGGGCTTGTGCAGCCCGGCCAGCAGCTTGAGCAAGGTGGACTTGCCCGAGCCGTTGCGGCCCATCAAGGCCACAACCTCGCCGGGCCGCAGATCGAAGCTGACGCCGTGCAGCGCCTGGTGGCTGCCGTAGCTGTAGGCGGCGTTGTCCACCGTGGCCAGCGCCTTCGCCGGGTGCGAGGAGGAGTCTGGCCGTGAAGGCGCGGCGGCCAGGGTGGCGTTCTCGGCCGCGGCGCTGCGCGCCACGGCCAGCGAGCCGGCTGTGCGCGGCAGAAAACGACGGGCCTGCTTGACGGTGAGGGGCAACGGCCGCCAGCCCTTGGCCTTGCCCAGCGCGGCCAGCGGCGGGTTGAGATCGACCGCGGCCATGACGGTGCGCGGCTCATCCAGCAACGCCGGCTGCCCCGCGCCCGGCAGGTAGAGCACGCGATCGACGAACTGAACCACCCGCTCCAGGCGATGCTCGGCCAGGATCACGGTCAAGCCCAGGTCCTCGTTCAGCCGGCGGATGGCCACCAGCACCTCCTCGGCCGACTGGGGATCGAGCTGGGAGGTGGGCTCGTCCAGCACCAGCACATCAGGGTTCAGGGCCAGCACCGAGGCGATGGCCACGCGCTGCTTTTCGCCGCCGGACAGAGTGCTCATGCGCCGGCCGCGCAGGTGGGCGATGGTCAACTGGTCCAGCACCTCCTCGACCCGCTTGCGCATCAGGGCCGGCGGCAAGGCCTGGTTTTCCATGCCGAAGGCCAGCTCATCCTCCACCTGGTCGGCCACGAACTGGGTTTCGGGATCCTGAAAGACCATGCCCACGGTGCGGGCCATCTCCTGGGGGCCAAGCGCCACCGGGTCGCGGCCGGCCACCCGCACCTGCCCGCTGAGCGTGCCGCCGTAGAAATGGGGGGTCAGGCCATTCAAGGCGCGCAAAAAGGTCGATTTGCCCGCGCCAGAGGGGCCAATCACCAGGATCAGCTCCCCTTCGTCGATGTGCAGGGAGAGATCGTCCAGCGCGGGAGGGAGCGGCCGGCCGTCCGCGGGCTGGGGATAGTGGTAGGAAACGTGTTGGAAGCTGATCATGGTGGAAGCAAGGGCGGGTTCGATCACAACGCCGCGTGGATTATAGCATCGCCCCGGGCAAGCGCCAAGACTGCCTGGCCAGCGGGGGATGCACAGCCAACAGCGAGCGCGGCCTTTCGACACGCAGCGTCCAAACCTGGTTTTGGGCCTGCAGGTCGGACGACGCCCCGGCTGGGTTCGAGAGCCAACGGCTGGTGCAGGAAGCCGGATCGCCGGATCTGGTTTGACATTCCATTGATCTCGCCTACAATGGGATCACCCCCCAGAGAAGGCGAGAACGGTCAGGTCTCCAAGCCAAGCACCTCCCCTCGTCATTATCCTTGACCGTTTTGGTGTCCAATCGTTTGATCAATCTCCACGGTTTGGTAGAGTGCTACCATAAGGAAGCGATCCTCGAATGAAATTCGGAAAGCGCGTTGATGATTGTGCAGTTGTAGACCTCTTTGCTGGAGCAGGTGGCTTGACGCATGGCTTCGTAAGGGAGGGGTTTCCAGTTGTTGCGGGTATCGAGGCCGATGATGATTTTCGGTATGCTTATGAAAGCAACAATCCAGGCGCGGCGTTCATACATGCCAAGATCGAGGACATCGCTCCGGAGCGGTTGCAAGAACTCTTTGGTGGGGCAAGTGTGCGAGTCCTGGCTGGCTGTGCACCGTGCCAACCGTTTTCGGCCTATACCCGAATTCAGGGCAAACACAAGAATTGGCAGTTGCTTTACCAGTTTGGTTGGTTAGTAGAAGCAGTCCAGCCTGAAATTGTTACGATGGAGAATGTTCCACGTTTGAAGACATATGAAGACGGGGAGGTATTCCAAGCTTTCGTAAACACCCTCGAGTCCAACGGTTATTACGTGACTGCTGGTCACCGCATCTATGCTCCGGAATATGGTGTGCCTCAACATAGATATCGTTTGATCTTGATCGCATCGAAGTTCGGACAAGTGGAGTTTTTACGCCCAAGTCATGGCCCAGCCCGATTCAGAACAGTGCGCGATGCCATTGGAGACATGGAGCAGATCGACGCTGGTGGCGTGAGTGAAAACGACCCTCTGCATCGCACAATGGGATTGTCACCACTCAATCGGAAGCGCATCAGGGCATCCGAGCCAGGAGGAACATGGTTCGAATGGCCAGACGAACTACGTGCTGCCTGCCATGCGAAAGAAAGCGGAAAGACCTACAAGAATGTTTATGGGCGCATGTCATGGGACGAGGCAGCGCCAACGATTACAACTCAGTGTTATGGATTCGGCAATGGCCGTTTCGGTCATCCCGAACAGGACCGGGCAATTTCCATGCGTGAAGCAGCCTTGCTGCAGACTTTTCCAAAGGATTATGCATTCTTCGACCCTCGAAGCGACCCTCTTTCGATCACGAAGCTTGCTCAGTCGATCGGCAATGCCGTTCCTGTGGCATTGGCACGAATGATTGCCAAGAGCATCCGCTTACATATCCTTGAACACCGTGGCTGGCTTCATCGCTGAAAGACGAACCATGACCCAGACCACCATCAATTTCACGGTAGACGCCCGCCTGCTCCAAGAGTTGGGCGAGCGGCTCGTTGGCAAGCCAGCTACTGCATTGGCAGAACTGGTCAAGAATGCCTATGATGCTGATGCTTCGTTTGCCGAAATCGTCTTCGAGCCGACCAAGATCGTGGGAACAAACGGCGAAAGAGGGGAGATCAGGGTGCGCGATGATGGACATGGAATGAAGTTCGACGATTTCCGAGATTTCTGGATGCGCGTGGGAACCACACACAAAGCTGACAAACGGACCTCACCAGACCTGGGGCGGCAAATGACCGGTTCGAAAGGTGTGGGTCGTCTGTCGGTACAGTTTCTGGCGCATCGTCTGGAGCTGAAAACCGTTCCCAAATCTGGAGACGGTACCTGGACATGGGCATACGTGGATTGGGATGATGCTGTAAAGTCTGGCGACCTTACTTCTGCAACTGTAGTCTACGAAACGCGAACCGATGTCCCACCATTCGAACAGGGAACCGAGCTAAGGCTGGAATGCCTGAAGCAAACATGGAACGATCAGGATCTGAGGGAACTGGCGCGCGAAATCTGGTGGCTCCAGCCGCCATTTCGACAAGAAGTGGCTTCTCTACCGGCTACCGAACGCTTCGAGATTCGTTTTCATGGCGCCGAAGAGGCTTTTCGGGAATTTCGCCAGCAGATGGACGCCGTCCTCAAAATCCAGATGGCGCGCATCGCAGGCACTTATCGCGAGGGGCTGGCAAAGATCGCTATCGAGTTTTGGGAGCGCGGCTCCAAGATCGAAACGCATCCTTATGTTTACACACTTGCGAACATCATCGCTCCTGAATACCGAGGCAAGAAGTACGATCCGGAAAATAGTCTTCGCAGCACTGAGTTCGAGATTCGTATCTATAAGGCCGAGTACAAACAACCATTCGGGATCGCTGTGGAAGATTTAAGGGAATACCTGGAGCGGTTTTCAGGTGTTCACGTATACGATGGTCCTTTTCGTTTGCCTTATTACGGAATCAAGGAGAACGACTGGTTGGGTATCGAGTCCGATCACTCGAAGCGCATGTTCGAATCTCGACTGCTACCCGAGACCATCCAGGCGGCATACAAGGATACCGAACGCCTTCGCTATTTGCCAACGTTGCGGCGGATCATAGGCACGGTTCGCGTCGATACCACAGCCGAGAGCAAGCTCAAGATCCAAATCACCCGCGATAGGCTGGTAGAGAATCAGGCGCATGAGGACTTGCGCTACATCGTGCGCTACGCTATCGATCTATATGCCTATCACGCCGCCCGCAAGGCCATACAAGCCAAATCAGCGGTCAGCAAAGTCGAGAAGCCCAGCGAAGCGCTTCGCCGCGTCGAGGATATCCTCGTACAGAATCAAGATAAGATCCCTCGCGAGACCTATCAACGACTCGAAGCCGGTCTGAGAAGGGCATCACAGACTTTTGCCGAAAGTCAGAAGGTCGAACGTGACGCTGAGATGGCTACGCTCTCGATTCTTGCGCCTCTGGCAACAGCGGGAATCTCGGCACTGGCAATCCAACACGAATTGCGCAAGCAATTCGGTAAGCTAGAGGAACTAGTAACCGCACTCCAAGATTTACGAACTGGAGATTCGCTCCTGGACATCGAACTGCAGAAGTCGGCTAAGGACTTGCGAACTTGGCTCGAACGAGCTAGGGCAACCAACCGCGTTTTCGATTATATGAGCGCCGAGACGGTCAGAGACCGCAAACGTTTTCGCGCCAAGGTAATCGTCGAAAGCATCCTTGAACAGATGACTTTCATGGCATTAGGTGTTGCACTGGACACTGCGGAATTAGATGCCGAACTCTACTTGCCCAAAGCTTCGTTTGCGGAGTGGGGTGCGGTTTTCCAGAACGTTTTTTCGAACGCCTTCAATGCGATGTTTGGAAACCCGAGGCGTGTGCTTGCAGTTTCCTCTCGGACGAGTGGAAACCGCCGCGCGGTGCTGATTCAGGACACCGGAACAGGCGTCGACCTAAAACGTGCCGATCGGCTGTTCCAACCATTCGAGCGTGCCATCGAGGACGACCCAGTACGTAGGCAGTTGGGTTACGGCGGCACTGGGCTTGGGTTGACGATCGTACACTTGCTTTGTGAGCGCATAGGGTGTATCGGTCGTTTCACCGAGCCAGACACGAACTTCTCGACTGCCTTTCTGTTGGAATGGGACGAGAAGATCGCCAAAAGGAAGGTTTCGGAATGACAAAAATACGTATTCTGGATGACGAGCCGAATAAACGCGAGAGCTTTCGCAAATTGGTCCTTGAGGCCCGAGTACCGTCGGAGTACGACATCAAGTTGATTGGGCCAGAAGAAGTCAAAGCGTCGTTTGGGGCAATGCTCGCACGCCAGAGTGAGTTCCGCAAGCACGGCTACTGGACCACCGAGAAGCCGTCCGATATGCCTCTAGATGGTGTCGACATCCTCATCGTGGACAACGAATTGCGCGAATTCTTTCAGGAGATCGGCATTTTTACCAGTGCCGATGAAGTGGCTTACATGGCGCGCTGTTTTTCGACCTGCAAACTCATCTTGATCGTCAACCGAACGACACCCAATCCTTTCGACCTCACGGGAAACGCATCATATCTGGGCCAGTTCGAGGCATTCTCGGACCTCGAAATTGGTCAGGCTCAGCTTTCGTCCAGAGCGTTGTGGGGAACAGGCGAAGATGTCTTTCACCCATGGTACTGGTTCGTTCTTCCGAGATGGATCGAAGAATTCGATCGACGTTTGCAGGATGCGGAAACCGCTCTGCGAACGGACGCAGATGTACTTACCTTCTTTGGTCTGGAGGGTGTGAAGGAGTGGTTGCCGCGCAGGGTGTTACAAACTCTGGGAGATGGGAGGCTGTACACCTTCAGAGAGTTCGTGCTCACCAGTTCGTTTGCACTGAGTCCAAGGGATAGAGCACATTTTGAGAACCAGATGCTAGAGGAAACGAGCATCAAGAACCTCGCTCCAATCGTTGCTGCGCGGTTATGGAAATGGCTGGAAGTTCAGGTGTTGCCCGAACTGGATATTTTTGTAGATGCCCCACATCTGGTGATGCGCTTCCCAAGCCTGCTCGAAGGCGACCATAGCAACATCGAGGCATGGAGCGCCGTTGCTGTTCGCCACTCTGACGGGGTTCCCAACATGAAGATGGAACTACTGGAGGCACATTGTTTTTCGAGAAAGCACTGGCTTTCTCGCCCTGCGTGGTATTGGCGCACGGTGATGAACGACAAGACCATTCCTGATGTACGCGAGCCGTGGAACATCGAGTATGTTTCAGTGGCATTCTGTGAGGACACTTCGCTTTTCGCACAAGAAGAAGAGGCTAAGCCCTATCGAACCGCTGTCGATTCGCCATTCGGGCTGCGTAACATAAAGAAACTGGACAACGTCGATTATCAGCCGCTCCAACGATTGGCGATGTGATGAACTCTTGCGCTGGGGACCACCATGGCAAATCATGATCCAGACAGGGCATTTCGGAAAGTCCTGAGCTTACTTCATCAAGAGCAGACAAGTCGGTGGGAGCAGATAGGGTCCGTTAAACGAATACAAGAGCGGGATAGAATTTATGCCGCCATATCAAGATACCTCGTGCAGTCGGAATATCGCTTTGACAGTCAAAAGGACATCACTCTTTCAGACGATCACTTGCTGATTCCCCTTCCTCCCATGAGTAAGGATACCCATCTGATCCCTTTCTTGACGGTGCATTACATCAAAGGTAAGGATAAGGGTGTCGATCCATGCTGTCGCCTTTATGTACTGATGTTAGGGCGCGTGGATGGCAAGCTGAACGGCGTCGGCTTTCGCATCGAGTCGCCGGAGCGGAACTGCCAGAAAGACGAAGGTAGTGAATCACAGACGGGATCACATGACTTTTATCACGCGCAACTGGTGAGAAACATCAAGGGGTGGGACTTCTACAACACACCCTCTTGGCTTCCTGACTCTCAGCCCTCATTTCCATTGTGGGCTATTAGTCCGACGGATGCTGCGCTCAATCTTATTTTGACACTCTACGGCGCCGAATTCTACCTACAGTTTCTTCGTGAGCATGGACGACACTTCACGAGCGCCATGTCAGACGAGTTCAAGTTGTTCAACCGCAGGCTCAGCTCACGATGAGCTCCGAAGTTCCAGGCCCATCTTCTCAAGCTGCCCACAGTCGTATGGTTGCTGTTCGGCGGTCCGATACCACAGCCGAGACCGAAATTCGTCGGGCGCTTGATAGCCTTGACCTGATCTACGAGATCAACGCACGTCCAGTCCTCGACTTGGCACGTACAGCCGATATCCTCTTCAAGGCTGAACGCGTGGCCGTCTTCGTGGATGGTTGTTTCTGGCACGGCTGCCCAATTCATGGCACACAAGCCAAAGCCAACGCTGAGTTCTGGCGTAGCAAGATCGAAGCCAACCAACGCCGTGACTTGGATACCAACCGCAAATTGGCGGAACACGATTGGATGGTCGTCAGGACTTGGGAACATGAGGCGGCTGATGAAGCCGCTAACAGAATTGCAGAAATCATCAGCGCCAGACGAGCAAATGAGTGAGTGCGCAATCCAGCGCGTTTTACCGCACCGAGCCAGTCTCTTCTCGCCCGCCCTGTGAATGGCAAAGCTCAATTTGGCATTGCCGAGCGAAGTCTGATTGCCTCTGGCAAGAGAAAGTTTGCCTGTTTGGCAGGTAAGGGTGGCACCATGACGACGCTGTAGAGGTATGTACTACGTCAGTGAAGTACATTGGCCGCTAACGACCTGCAACGGCGATAGCGTAACCTGCCGCTGATCAGCGAGGCTACTGCGATCCGTGAGGTGCGAGCCTCGCTTGGGTCATGGCGCACGACGGCGCACAATCGCTGCCAGCCGCCGCTCAGGCCGTCCACGGTTGGGCGCCTGGCAAATGGCAGTTCACCGATGCCCAGATCGAGCTGGCGACGCTGCGCCTGACCACCGAGGGCTGGCTGCAACCGGCGACGTCGCCGACTACATTGTGAGACAGCACCGCACCCATGACAACCAACGATTACACCCCCAGCCCCCAATCCCCAGTCCCCAGCCCCCAGCTCTCAGCCCCCTCCACCATCCCCTGGCTCCTCGACCACGCCATGCTGGAGGCTGTCCGTCCGCTGGCTGCCCGCTACTCCGGTCAGGCCAGCCAGTGGCCTTTCCCTATGCCGAGGCGCAGCCGCGCGCGGCGTCGGCCACGGCCTCGGTCTGGTTCACGGCCTACCCCGGCGCGATCATCGCCCGCGCCGGGGAGTCGGTGCTGGCGACGCTGGGCGATCCGGCGCTGTGGTGCACCCTGGCCGATATCGGCGTCCAGGCGATCCACACCGGGCCGATGAAGCAGGCCGGGGGTCTCAGCGGCGGCGACTTCACCCCCACCATCGACGGTCACTTCGACCGCATCGGCCTGGCCATCGACCCACAGTTCGGCGCGGCCGAGGAGTACGCGGCCATGAGCCAGGCCGCGGCCGCGGTGGGCGCGGTGGTGATCGACGACGTGATCCCGGCGCACCTGGGCAAGGGCGCCGACTTCCGCCTGGCCGAGCGGGCCTACGGCGACTATCCCGGCCTCTTCCACATGGTGGAGATCGCGCCCGAAGACTGGCCTCTGCTGCCGGCCGTGCCGGCCGGCGCAGACTCGGCCAACCTGTCGCCGGCCGCGGTGGCTGACCTGGCAGCCAGGGGCACCATCGTCGGCGAGCTGCAGCGCATCATCTTCTACGAGCCGGGGGTCAAGGAGAGCAACTGGAGCGCCACCGCCGCGGTCCAGGGGGTGGATGGCGTCTGGCGGCGCTGGGTCTACCTGCACTATTTCAAGCAGGGCCAGCCCAGCCTGAACTGGCTGGATCCCAGCTTCGCCGCGCCGCGGCTGGTGATCGGCGACGCGCTGCACTCGCTGGGTGTGCTGGGCGCGCGTGGCCTGCGGCTGGACGCCAACGGCTTTCTGGGGGTGGAGCGGCGCCCCGACGGCCCAGCCTGGTCCGAAGGCCATCCGCTCTCCATCACTGCCAACCAGCTCATCGCCGGCATGGTGCGCAAGCTGGGCGGCTTCAGCTTCCAGGAGCTCAATCTGACCGTGGACGACATCGCGGCCATGAGCCACGGCGGGGCCGACCTGGCCTACGACTTCGTGACCCGGCCCGCCTGCCAGCACGCGCTGGTCACCGGCGACGCCCGCTTCCTGCGTCTGATGCTGCGCGAGCTGGCCCGGCACGACGTAGAGCCGGCCTACCTGATCCACGCCTTGCAGAACCACGACGAGCTGACCCTGGAGCTGGTGCATTTCTGGACGCTGCACGCCCGCGGCCGGTTCACCCTGGGGGATGAAGAGCTGAGCGGCGCCGAGCTGCGCGAGCGGGTGCGCAGCGTGATGTACGACCGGCTCTGCGGCGAGAACGCGCCCTACAACCTGCGCTTCGTCACCAACGGCGTGGCTTGCACCATGGCCAGCGTGGCGGCCGCGGCGCTGCGCATCCGCGATCTGAACGACCTGACGGACGAGCAGGTGCAACAAATTCAGCGGCCGCACCTGCTGCTGGCCATGTACAACGCCTTTCAGCCCGGCGTCTTCGCCCTCTCCGGCTGGGATCTGGTGGGCGCGCTGCCGCTAGCGCACGACCTGGTGGCCGACCTGATGGCCGACGGCGACACCCGCTGGATCAACCGCGGGGCCTACGATCTGCTGGGCGTCAACCCGGACGCGGCCGGCTCCGCGGCTGGCCTGCCCAGGGCCGTGGCGCTCTACGGCTCGCTGCCGGAGCAGCTCAGCCGGCCCGACTCCTTTGCCAGCCAGCTCAAGGCGATGCTGAAGGTGCGGCAGGACTACAGACTCTACGCCGCGCGCCAGATCGACGTGCCCGACACTGCCAACCCCGGCCTGCTGGTCATGGTCCACGAGCTGCCCGAGGGGCTGGGCATGCAGGCCACGGCGCTCAACTTCGGCGCGCAGCCGGTGGACGAGGTGGTGCGGCTGGCTGGCGCGCGGCCGGGCCAAGCCGTCGACATGTTCAGCGGCCTGGCGGCAGGACAAGTGAACAGCCAGAGTGAGCTACGAATCGGGCTGGACGGCTACGCGGGCGTGTCGGTATTGCTGCCAAATACGTAGCGACGTTTGCCTTTGCTGTCTATTGGCTGGAAGTTGCCGCTAAATGATGGTGTTTCAACCAGACGGAGGCAGCAGATCGTGTCAAGTGTGACAATCCAATTACAGGTCAGTCCTAAATTGAAGCAGCAGGCGGAAGCTGTTTTTGCCGCGCTTGGTCTCTCCACGCCCGCTGCTATTCGGATGTTCTTACAGCAATCGGTGAATGTCGGTGGGTTGCCGTTCCAGCCAGTGGCCAAGCGGCCCAACAAAGAGACGTTGGCGGCAATGGAGGAGCTTGAAAACGGTGGAGGACAGGTGTTTGGCGCCGTTGCAGAACTCGTTGCCGATTGGAGGAACTGAGCGTGCCGCTCCTACGCAGCGCTGATCGCATCGCCCCGGCCTGATGAGGCGATCCACATGTGGAAGTGGCTGATCGCCAATGGCCTCTTCACCCCGCTGAACAACGCGGAGAGCTTGATGTTCCCACTGGGCGCCCCCTGCGATCGTAGCGACGTGGTGTGGAACCAGGGCAAGCTGTCGTGGAACCTGGCGCTGCAAACGCTGGCCTGGGGCCGCTTCCTGGCCGAGCGGCAGGGCTTGGAGCCTGTCCTGTGACGGGCGGCGACCGAGAACCTGCTGCTACGGGACGGGCACTGCCTGCTTGCGCGCTGTGAGACCTCTCCGCAAGGCAAAGTCGGAGCAACATGGCTATCGCGGCAGGTCGCTCCTGCTGCTGCCCTCTGCCTAAGGGAGAGAGGAGACCAGGCCCGCCTGACGCAGGAAATCGGCCGTGGTCTCGCCCGCCAGGCGCTCGCCGGCCGGCGTCCAGTGGCCGTCGACGCGCAGGTGCAGCGGCTCGGACGCGGCCGCCTGCTGGAAGCTGGGCAACAGATCGAGGAAGGGGACGCCGGCCTGCTGGGCCACCTGGGCCGCGGCGCGGCTGGGCTGCTCCAGATCCCACTGGCTGGCCTGCATGGCGGGATAGCTGGCCAGGATGCGCTGCCACCGCTCTGGGTAGACTTGCTCCGGCGCGGGCAGGCTGACCACGGCCAGCGGTGCGCCCATCGCCTCCGCTTCTTCCCGCATGGTCTGCACCAGCTCGCCCGCCAGGGCAATGGCCTCGCTCCAGTCGGCCTCCAGCGGCTGATGGTAGACTCCATAGGCTATCGGGACGTAATCCGGCCCCATGGCCGCGGTGGCGGTGGCCAGCGGCGCGTCGATCCAGCCCCAGCCGGCCAGGCGCAGCGCCAGCTCGGGCGCGGCCTCGTCCAAGGTAGTCGCCATGAAACGATGCAGCGCGGAGTGCTGGCCCAGCCAGGCCCGCAGCCCAGCCAGACGCTGGGCGGCCGCGGTGGGAACGATCTCAGCCTGCTCGGCCGGCGCGGGCTGGGGCGCGGTCTCAGGATCGAAGGGATGGTAGCGCAGCGCCAGCCCATCGGCCGTGCGCTGGAAGAAGGGCTTCTGCACCCGGCCCATGTTGGCCACCTCCAGCGCCTCGGAGATGTTTTGGAAGTCGTTGCCGGGGAAGAAGCTCAACAGCACCAGATCGGGCCGGTAGTTCGCGCCCTCGTCGCGCAGCCAGAGCAGTTGCTGGTCGGTTCCCCAACCGGCGACGCCCGCGTTGATCACCTCGTAGCGCAGCCCGGCCGGCGCGTCGGCGTTGAGCGCGGCCTCCAGCGTCTTGCCGAAGGTCTGCTCCAGCGGCACGCGCAGCCCCTCCACGTAGGAATCGCCCAGCAGCAAGATGCGATAGACCCCCTCTGGCTTGTCGTAGCCGGTGCGCTCCACGTCGCGCAGGCCCTGGCTGTTGATGGCCACCGACACATCGTACTCGTAGGTGGGATTGAACCAGCGGCCGGCCGCGCCGGGCTGCAGCGACCAGCCGGTCTGCGGATCGGTGCGCCAGAAGTTGCCGGTGGGTTCAGCCGGCGCAGCCAGCCCCAACAGACGCGTCAGCCCTTCCAGCAGCAGCAGCGCGGCGGCCAGGCTGAAGAGGGCCAGGGCCAATCCGATGAAGAGGGAACGAAAGTGATGGCGCACAGTGGAAAGGTCAGCTATAGCCCTCGCTGAAGATGTCGATCATCAGCTTGGGATCGCCCAGCGGGTAGAGGATGGGGCAGGTGCAGCCGTGGTCGATGTACTCGCGCACCTTGGCCTTGACCTCTTCGGGCGAGCCGCTGGCGGTACACATCTGCACCACATCGTCGGGCACCAGATGCATCGCGCCTTCGATCTGCTCGTCGGTGGCCGGCCAGGTCAGCACCTGATGGATCTCGTCCAACAGCTCCTGGCTGACGCCGCTGGCCTTCATCAGGTGCGGCTGCTGGCCCAGGTACTGGGTCATCATCTTGCGCGCGCCGTCCAGCGCCTTCTTGCGGTCGGTGTCTACCGAACAGATCATGAGCTGCGGCCGGTCGATGTCGTCGATGCTCTTGCCGGCCTTCCTGGCGCCGCGCTCCAGCGCGTCCATGGCCTCCAGGTTGTACTTGGGGGCCACCAGGTAGTTCAGCACCGCGCCGTCGGCGATCTCGCCGGTCAGCTCCATCATTTGCATGCCGGTGGCGCCGATGTAGATCGGCACGTGGCGCGGGGTGGTGCGGCCATGCACCACGTCCAGCCGGATGCCGTCCACGTGATGGAACTCGCCGTGGAAGGTGACTTCCTGCATGGTCAGCAGCTCGCGCAGCACGGTGACGGTCTCGCGCATGGCTAACAACGGCTTGCGGCGCTCGATGCCCACCTTCCTGGCCAGCGGATCCCACCACGCGCCGATGCCGCAGATCACCCGGTCGGGGGCCAGGTCGTCCAGGGTCAGGAAGGTGGCGGCCAGCAGGCCGATGTTGCGGGTCCAGTTGTTGATGACGCCGCTGCCCACCTTGAGCTTGGTGGTGTGGGCGGCGAAGGCGGCCATGGGCACGATGGCATCGCGCACCAGCCGGCTCTCGGCCTGCCACACCGCCTCGAAGCCCTTGGCCTCGGCGTACTTGGCCAGCTCGATGCCCTCGGACAGCTCGTGGGCATCCTGCAGATAGAGCGCCATTCGATCAGACGAAGTCGACATGGGGTGATCCTCCTTGCTGATGAGATGTCGCGGTTGGCAGCGCGACAGAAAAGGCGTATAATCATGCCATCAAACTTGTATGGCAATCAGAGGTGACAACTATGGCGACACGAACGACCGTCTACCTGGACGAATCGCTGTTGGAGCAAGTGCGGCGCTTCGTTCCATCGCGTGGCCTGAGCTCACAGTGGACAAGCAACGGCTCGCCGGCTTAATCGGCGTCCTGAGCAGCGATCGCATGGAAGAGGTCAACGGCGCCATTCGCCGAAGCCTGGCGGTGTGACGGTGCTACTCAGGACTGGCAGTCCTTCGGAGGACTGCCAGTCCTAACGCTACGACCCAGGACTGGCAGTCCTCCGAAGGACTGCCAGTCCTAACGCTACGACCTAGGACTGGCAGTCCTCCGAAGGACTGCCAGTCCTGATTCTACGGGTTGACGCGGTTCGGCAGCGGCTCGCCGCGCACGCCGGCCAGCAGATTTTCGGCCGCCATGGTGGCCATCTTGGTGCGGGTGGCGATGCTGGCGCTGGCGATGTGCGGCACGACGATGCAGTTGGGCAGATGCACCAGCGGGTGATCGGCCGGCAGCGGCTCCGGCTCGGTCACATCCAGCGCGGCATAGGCGATCTGGCCCGTGCGCAGCGCCTCGACCAGCGCGTCGTGATCCACCACGCCGCCGCGCGCCGCGTTGATCAGGATCGCCGTCGGTTTCATGGCCTGCAGCGCGGCCGCGTCGATCATGTGATAGGTCTGCGGCGTCAGGTTGGTGTGCAGGGTGACGAAGTCGGACTCGGCCAGCAGTTGGTCCAGCTCCACGTAGTGGGCGCCGAACTCCTCGGCCACGCCGGGGATGGGCTGGGCGTCGGTGTAGAGGATGCGCATGCCGAAGCCCATGGCGCGGCGCGCCACAGCCTGGCCGATGCGCCCCATGCCGACGATGCCCAGGGTGGCGCCGTACAGGTCCGGCCCCATCAGCAGCAGCGGCCCCCAGGTGACCCACTGGCCGGCCCGCACATACTCGACCCCCTCGACGATGCGCCGCGCGGCGGACATCAGCAGCGCCCAGGTGAAGTCGGCGGTGGTCTCGGTCAGCACGCCGGGGGTGTTGCCCACGGGGATGCCGCGGCGGGTGCAGGCGGCCACGTCGATGTTGTCGAAACCGACGGCCATCTGGCTGACCACCTTGAGGTTGGGGGCGGCGTCCAGCAGCTCGTCGTCGATGCGCTCGGTCAGCAGGCAGTAGATGGCATCCTTGTCCGCGACCTTCTCCAGCAGGGTGGCCCGCGGGATGGGCAGATCGCTGTCCCACAGCTCGATGTCGCAGTGGGCGGCTACCATGTCGATGCCGATCTGGGGCACGCGGCGGGTGATCAGTACTTTGGGTTTCACAGAAAACACTCCTGAAAAAGTCTTCATGCTACGATCCGCCGGGCGGATCGGCGGGACACGTGGCAGACCCGGCGGGACGCCTGGCGGATCGGTGGGACGCGTGGCAGACCCGGCGGGACGCCTGGCGGATCGGTGGGACGCGTGGCGGATCGGTGGGACGCCTGGCGGATCGGTGGGACGCGTAGCAGACCCGGCGGGACGCCTGGCGGATCGGCGGGACGCGTGACAGACCCGGC
>JAJTXO010000300.1 GCA_021463315.1 Caldilineales bacterium
GGCGGCGGTGCCACGCCTGTTCGCGCGCAACGAGCGCCTCGTATGCCATTTCCGTGGCGCACACGGCCCGTTCGCCGTGGTCATGGTCGGCGCGATGCTGGTGTCGGGCATCGAGACCGTGTGGGGTGGGGTGGAGGTACCGCCCTACGCCAGCCGAACGCGCGCACGCGACTGGAGCGGGCGTGGCCTCCACCCGGCTGGACGTGGGCGGCGTGGATGAGCTGGCCCGGCGCTGGGTGGGCAACGGCGCGCTCAACTTTCTGCGCCACTGGCTGGCCAACGCCAGCTCGCTGTGACAGCGAGGCGAGGCTTCAGCCGGGCTTTCTTGCTGACAATCTGATCGGACTAGAGGATCTGGAATGGCCAGAAACGAAAATCGTTCCTCAGTGAAAGGCCTGTTGCGCGTCCTGGCGCTGGCCGTGTTGTGCCTGGCCCTGTTGGCTGGCTGCGCCGCACCGCTGGCCTCCGCGCCGCGCGTCATGGTGACGCGTGTGCCGCTGGAGTTGGCCACGGTGAGCGATGCTACGCCTGCGCCGGCTGTGCCGGCCGCGCCAGCCGCTGACCCGCAGAACAGCGCGCCGCTGACCGTCACCCTGTCCCTCTCCCCGTCGTTGCGGGCCGACTTGGCGGGCAGCACAGCGGCGTTGGCGCAGGCCGAAGATCCCTCGCTGCGCCCCTTGCAGCGCACGCGCAACATCCTGCTGCTGGGCACCGACCAGCGCGAGCTGGGCGCGGTGGGGCGCACCGACACCATCATGGTGCTGGCCCTCGACGCGCCCAACCACCGCGCGGCCCTGATCAGCTTTCCGCGCGACATCTACCTGGCTATCCCCGGCGTCGGCTACAGCCGCATCAACACCGCCTTTGGCTTCGGCGAGGAGCGCCAGCCGGGCGGCGGGCTGCCGCTGCTGATGAGCACCATCGAGCGCAACTTCGGCATCCCCATCGACAGCTACGTGCGCATCGATTTCTCTGGCTTCGAGGATGTGATCGACGCCCTGGGCGGCGTCGATGTGACCGTGGACTGCCCCCTGGACGATGAGCTGATCTACCGCTACTTCGAGACCTACACCCTGGAGCCGGGCGTCTATCGCATGAACGGCCAGCAGGCGCTCTACTACGCCCGTTCGCGCAAGACTACCAACGATTTCGACCGCGCCCGCCGCCAGCAGCGGGTCTTGTTGGCGATGCGCAACCGCGTGCTGGATGCCAATCTGCTGCCGCGCGTGCCTGCGCTCTGGTTGGCCATGCGCGATGTGGTGGACACCAATCTGAAGCCAGGCGATATCGCCGAGCTGGCCAAGCTGGGCGCAACCTTCAGCGGCAGCGATCTGACTGGCATGGTGATTCGCTACCCCCTGGTGACCGACTGGACCACGCCCCAGGGCGGCATGGTCCAGTTGCCTGACCTGCCCGGCATCAACGCGGCGCTGGATCACATCTGGGAGCGCGCTCCCTTGCAGCAGACCAACAACGAGGAACGGCTCTGCCAGTGACACAGCTCAGTCGAACACCACCTCGTCCTTGCCGCTCAGTTTTTCCTGCACCTTGTCGATGATCAGGTCCAGGTGCAGGCCGTTCTCCACGAAGTTGAGATTGTCGGCCGGCACCGTCAGCACGGGGCAGAGATCGAAACGCTGAATCCACTCTTCATAGTGTTGATTCAACTGCTCCAGATAGAGAGGGGAGATGTCACGCTCATAGTCGCGGCCACGCTTGTGGATGCGGCGCACCAGCGTCTCCACCGAGGCGCGCAGATAGACCACCAGATCGGGCGGGGGGAGAAAGCTGGTCAGCACCTCGTACAGCTCGCGATAGCTCTGATAATCGCGTGGCTCCATCTGGCCCTGGGTGAACAGGTTGCGCGCGAAGATCTCCGCGTCCTCGTAGACGCTGCGGTCCTGCACCACCGAGGTGGGATGATCCAACAGCTCGCGATGGTGACGCAGACGGCGGCTCAGAAAGAAGATCTGCGAATGAAAGCTCCAGCGCCGCATGTCGCTGTAGAAGTCGGCCAGGTAGGGGTTCTCGTCCACGGCCTCGGGGAAGGGCGCCCAGCCCAGGCGCTGACAGAGCAGCATGGTGAGCGTCGATTTGCCCACCCCCACGTTGCCGGCGATGGCCACGAAACGTTTGGTGCTCATGGGGTGCTCCAGCCGCGGCCGAGCGAGGCGCCGCTTTCCTCCACGACAGACTCCAGATCAAGCAGCGTCTGCTGCAAGGGGCCATGCTGCAGGGCCGTGCGCACCATGCCCACCAGGTAGCGGCGATCTTCGCCCCGGTTGACGAAATCCAGGTCGCTGGAATCGATGGTCAGCAGCGGCGCCTGGTCGTAGTCGGCGAAGAAACGCTCGTAGGCCACGCGCAGATCGTCGATGTAGTCGCGTTCCATGGTGCGCTCGTAGCTGCGGTCGCGCACCGCAATGCGACTCATCAGCACGTCCGTGGTCGCGCGCAGGTGGATGACCAGCGTCGGCTGAACGATCTTCTCGGCCAGCGCGGCATGAACCAGCTCGTACACGGCCAGCTCATCCCCCTCCAGATTAAGGCGGGCAAAGAGCCGATCCTTGGCAAAGAGATAGTCGCAGATCAGCGCGCCGGCCGTCGGCGCAGCGCTGACCGCCTGATGCTGCTGCCGATAGCGGCTGAGCAGGAAGAAGATCTGCGTCTGAAAGGCGTAGCGGGCGCGATCGTGGTAGAAACTGGAGAGGAAGGGATTTTCTTCGAAGACCTCCAACAGCAGACGGCCGCCCAACTCCTCCTGCAAAATGCGCGCCAGAGTTGTCTTGCCAACGCCGATGGGACCCTCGACAGCGATGTAGAAGTGCTTGGTGTTCATGGCGCTAAGCATACATCGGGCCTTGGCTGGAGTCAAAGTCCGCCGCGGCTTTGCAACCTTTCCGCCTGCCGCTGCGTATGGTACAATGCAAGGTGGACAACCGCTCGAACGTCGGGCGTCTTGGTTGGATTGGCGCCAGAGCTTGGTTCCACGGTCTCGCGCCCGACGCTGATAGCTGTAGGAGCATTGAGTGAGCACGACCGAACAACAGGAATTGCAGTGGATCGCAGCCGCCCGCCGCGGCGATCGCAATGCATTCAGCAGGCTGGTGCAGGCGTACCAGATTCCTGTCTACAATCTGGCCTATCGGATGCTGGGCAACGCGCAGGAGGCCGAGGACGCCAGCCAGGAAGCCTTCTTGCGCGCCTACAAGCGGCTCAGCACCTATCAGCCAGACAAGAAGTTCAGCAACTGGATCCTCTCCATCACCTCCCATCATTGTATCGACCTGCTGCGGCGCCGGCGTTTTCAGTGGCTCTCGGTCGAGGATGATCCAGCCGTGGCCTGGCTCTCCAGCGACGAGGAGCAGCCCGACGATGCCGCCTTGCGCCGCGAGCGCTCCGAAGAGGTGCGCGCGTTGTTGGACCGGATGGAGCCAGGCTATCGCGCGCCGCTGGTGCTGCGCTACTGGCACGATCTGTCGTACAAAGAGATAGCCGAGATCCTGGAACTGACCGAGCCAGCCGTCAAAACCCGGCTGCATCGCGCCCGACTGCAGATGGCCGCCTTGCTGGAGAAAAACGCCGCGGCGCGCCAGCCAGCGCAGACCAGCCGGCCAGTCGTCGAGGCTGCGGCCGCCATGCCGGCCAGCGTCCTTCACGCGACGCCGGCCACCGGTTTGGCCCTATAACGAGGAACCAGCGTATGGAACCTATGACAAACCATACCACCCCCATGGCGCATCACGACTACACCGATCTGATGTCGTTGGCGCTGGATGACCTGCTGAGCGCCGAAGAGCAACAGCGCCTCGATCAGCATCTGGCTGGCTGTCTGACCTGCCGGCTGACCTGGAGCAGGTGGCAGCGCATCGCGCACGTGCTGACCGTGCAGCCCTTCGCGGGTCCGCCCCCGGCCTTCATGCTGCACGTCGATCGCGCGCTGCAGCGCCGGGAACAGCGCCGTGAGCGCATGCTGGCTGGCTGGCTGCTGGCCGGCGGCGCCTTCACCGTGTGGACGCTGATTGCCCTCAGCGCGGCGTTGACGGGAGCGCTTGTGCTGACCGCGTGGCCCGCGCTGCGGGTGCAGGTGGTCGAGACCTTGGGCTACGCGGGCCAGTTTGTCACCCTGATCTTCCAGAACCTGGCCGCGCTGCGCGATGCCTTGGCCTTGCTGCTGCCCAATCCGCTGATCCTGTTGGCCGTCGCGTTGGCGCTGCTGCTGGCCAGCGGCGTCTGGGTCAAGCTGGTCTTCTACAGCGCGCCCGCGCGCCCGCGCTAGCTCGGCTCCGCCGCCCGCGCGCCGCTCTGGCCGGTCTCCGACCGAGCCAGCCCGCGTCGTCCGCGCCGCTCTGGCCGGTCTCCGACCGAGCCAGCCCGAGCCAGCCCGAGCCAGCCCGAGCCAGCCCCGTTGTGGCAAGGAGATAGTTCCCATGTTCCAACGCCGTATAGTCGTCACAACTCTCTTCGTCATAGCGCTTTTCGCTCTGCTGGCTGCGCCGGCCGCAGCCCAGGAACGCGATCCCGGCCAACTGGTGATCGGCGGCCATTACACCCTGGCCGCCGGCCAGCGGCTGGATGGCGACCTGGGCGTCATCGGCGGCAGCGCGCTCATTGAGCAGAACGCCACCGTCAACGGCGATGTCATGGTCGCGGGCGGCTCGTTGATCGTCGCCGGCCGGGTCAACGGCAGCATCGCGGTCTTTGGCGGCTCGGTCACACTGGAGTCCACGGCCCAGGTCACAGGCGATCTGGCCAACTTCGGTGGGGCAGTGCAGCGCAGCCCTGGCGCGGTGGTCCGCGGCGAGACGGTCGCGCCAGACGGTTTCCAGATGCCTCTCGCGCCAGGCTCCTGGTTCCTGCCCGGCCGGGAGTCGGTCATGCCCGGCCACGATGGCCACATCCAGCCCACGCCGGGCCAATGGCTGCTGGCCACCCTGTGGCGCGCCCTGCGCACCGGTATCATGGCGCTGGCGCTGGCCGCACTGGCGCTGATCGTCGCCCTGTTCTGGCCCAGAGGCATCGAGCGCCTGGGCCAAACGACCCTCCGTCAGCCCGCGCCTGTGCTGTTGGTCGGTATGTTGAGCTGGGTCTTGGGGCTGGGGCTGTTCGTGGTGCTGGCTTTGACCATCTGCCTGCTGCCAGTGGCCCTGGCCTTGGGGCTGGTGCTGCTGGTCGCGGCGCTGCTTTCCTGGGTGATGGTGGGCTGGCTGGTGGGCCGCAGCCTGTTGGCCGCGTTCAAGCTGCGCAACGTCACCGTGGTGGTCGAGACCGCGATCGGCGCGCTGGTGTTGGCGCTGGTCTACTTCCTGGTGGGCATCATCCCCTGCACCGAGTTCATCTTCGGCGCCTTGATCGCCAGCCTGGGCCTGGGCACGTTGGTGCTGACCCAGCCCGTCGCGTACGAGTAGGGCACGGTGCCCGCCAACCCGCTGTCCACCATGTTGCTGCCGGCGAAGAAGCCCATGCGCCAGGGGGTCTGCCGGTAGTCCGGAAACCAGCCCCGTCGCACGGACTCCTGGAAGTAACGATCGAAGTGCGCAGCGACCTCACCACCGTACACCTGCTCGTTCAGCGCGCGGCCGTCGGTGTGCGTGTAGTCCCA
>JAJTXO010000301.1 GCA_021463315.1 Caldilineales bacterium
CCCGTTCACGGGGCGCCGTTTTGTAGCCGGGCGATTCATCGCCCGGCGGTCGCCGCCGTGGAGACGCTTGGCATGGATGCGAAGGCGTGTCATCGCCGGGATCGCCGGGGAATTAAGTTCCCCGGCTACAAAACAGCGCCCGTTGAAACGGGCTAACGCGTCGTCGCGGCGAGCAAGCCCCGTTCACGGGGCGCTGTTGTGTAGCCGGGCGATTCATCGCCCGGCGGTCGCCGCCGTGGAGACGTCTGGCATGGATGCGATGCGCGTGCCGCCGAGGGATCGCCGGGGAATGAAGTTCCCCGGCTACAAAACAGCGCCCGTTGAAACGGGCTGGTGCGCGGTGCGCACGTCTGCTAGCGAGGTTGACCGGGTGCTGTTTTGTACATCCTGGCCAAAATTATAGCCAGGGTATGACGTCTAGCAGACGGCGTTGTGGCTGTATGCTAAGAGATCGCCATCAAGCGGCAATTGGAGGCTACCACTTGAAGGGCCCCGAACCACCTGCCGTTGAATCGCGCGTCGTCTAGCAGTTCACGTAGTTCGTTGGACTCTGGTTTCCTCGCTTTGCGATTGCCGACGCCCTTGCCCACGAAAAAAAGGCTCGTTGGTTCGGGAGTCAACGTACAAATAGACGTAGTGATCTCCATCACGATTCCAGCGCCTCCACCGCGGCCCGCTCGATGGCCAGCCCCTGGCGGTAGCGGGCCATGTAGGCCGCGCAGCGCGCCGCAGCGGCGTCAGGTGCAAGCGCGTGTTGGGCGGCGCATGATCCGTGGGCGACATCGTTTGCCCACTTGCGCTGACTATGCCCTGCGTACTGGATAGCGTAAGTGCGTAACGCCCACCCCCGCGACCACCGTCGCGTTGCCAAGGACGGCCGGCGTGCCGGTGAGGTGGTCAAACAGCCGAATCCCGGAGCCAAGAAGTACTGCCGCAATGTCGACGCTGATTTCGTCGAGAAGGCCAGCATTCAGCAACTGCTGGATGGTGTCTGCGCCGTGGACCCCGACCGACTTCGCGCCGGCGGCGGCTTTGGCTTGCTTCACGGCGCTTTCGAGGCCATCTGTCACGAAGTGGACCGTCGAGTTGGGACGCGGCCATCCAGCGGGGATGTTGTGGGTCAGGACGAATGCCGGCCCCCAGGCGTGATTTCCGCCCCAGCCTTGGGCCTTGTCGAACGTGCGTCGACCGGTGAGCACGGCGCCAAGTTCGGGCCAGAGAAGGCGAAGGTGCTCGGCGCTCGGCCCGGACACCTTGAACGTCATGGGGTTTGCCCCTCCGCCGTGGAATTCGACGTCCCCCGAGTTGAAGTACCAGTCGAACACCTCGGTCACACCATCGTCGAGATCAGCGACGTAGCCGTCGAGTGACATGGACATAATTGCGATAACCTTTGACATTTCATGCACCGTAACAATTCAAGGATTTCAGGTGCCAGACACTTGGCGTCGATTCAAGTGCCCGGCGTCGATGGCTGAACAGTTTCGATTTGACTCAACAGAGCGTTGCCTGTTTGGATTCGTCTTGATCACCCAATGCAAGCGGGTAGGACGCTTTACAGTTTGGGCAGAACAAATAGGTCTTACCTTTCCTTCCTCTCAGTTTTGTCACTGGCGTCGAGCATTTGCGGCAAGGTTGACCATCCTGGGTCATTTCTATAGGCTCGGGCGCAGGTGGTGGATTCTCATAAAGCTCATCGGGCGGCAAGTCTGTTTGGCGAAGGGCGGCATAGGACAACTTGTCACAGCGCTCATTTTCAGGATTGCCGCTATGACCTTTGACCCAAACGAAATCAACTTCATGGATTTCACACAAAGCCGACAGCCTTTCCCATAGATCTATGTTGATAGCCTGTTCCTTGTTTGTACGCCACCAGTTTCTGCTCTTCCATTTTTCAACCCACCCTTCGGTCATGGCCTTGACCAGATACTGCGAGTCGCTGTAAATCGTTACCTTGCAAGGCTGTTTGAGAGCTTCCAGACCTGCGATAGCGGCATATACTTCCATGCGGTTGTTCGTGGTCAGACGAAAACCGCCAGAAAGCTCTTTACGTCGGTTTCCACCCAACAGAATAACCCCATAACCGCCTACGCCAGGATTAGGATCAGCCGCTCCATCAGTATAGATCACAACATCCACTTTCTTTTCCACCGTTGTTACCTCCTGCTATTCATGCACGACGCCCGCTGACAGAAGCCAAAGTCCGTTATCTGGCAATTTTGACGCGGAGATACTGAAGCAACTTGCTGTCCGCAGTGAGCAAAGGATTATCGTGTACACATGCAGTGGCCACCAACATCTAATCCGCCGGATCACGGATCATTGCAGGGCGTCCCACTCTTCAGCGGCGACCGGCTCAACTGGAGGAAGTACACCCGGTAGCCAAGACCATATTTCGTGACCACTCTCACAGCAGGCCCCTGTCTTGCAATACCTGCTGCGCCTCTCGCAGAAACTCATCCAGCGTTACAGCCCGCTGTCCGTCAGGCGTGAAGTCGTGTTGCTCTGGCGCGTCAGCCGGATGTCGATGCCACAGCCCACCTTCACAGTCGCGTCCGTAGATGCGAGAGCGATTCAACACCAGCGTGAAGCTGGTCAGCTGCTTGGCGGCGTTGGCATAAACCTGGACAAAGCACTCGACGTCAACATACAGCCGCAGCTTAACCGTGACGTCGGTCTTGTCGACCGTGGCAACGCGCTGGATGAAAGCCCACTGTGCTGCGGCGCGCCAGGCATCACGCTCGACAAGGTCAACACTCACGCCTCACCTCGCAGGAGTGTCAACTGGCGCTCGATGGTGCGTATACCATCGACGGCCTGATCCCAGTCCTGGTGATCGGTCTCGACTTCGAAGGAATAGCCCTGCCGCTTGACGATCTCGGCCGCCTCAAACTCCTCCAGGGTCATGCCATACCTGGCGCGAAACAGACGATCGCTCAACTGATAGCGGGCCAGGCGACGACGCAGCTCCTGCTCGGCGAGACGCGCCACCTGCTGTTTGGGCGCGATGTCAGGCTCAAGCAGGTTCAACGCGCTGATCAGTCGATTAGACAGTTCCACCTGTAGCATGGGGTACACCTCGGTGTTAACTTAGTAGCTTCATTTGCCAGCACATGCCGACACGCGCTGTGTCGCTGAAATCGTTCGGATGCCTGCTTCGATTATAGCCCAACCACTGGCGATGTCCAATCAACCGGTCCGGCCACGAAACAGCACCCGTTGGACCGAGCTGGCGCCTGCTCGACACGCGTTGCCCGTTTCAACGGGCGCCGCTATGTAGCCGGGGGACTTCACACCTGCACCTGACGCAAATGCAGGTGTCCCCCGGCGGCCCCTCGCATGAGGAGCGACTCGCCGTCAGACGCATGAAGCCGCAGGCGCACTTACGCCATACTGTGCTAGCACCTCGGATACGAAGCAACTGCGCACCGGCGCCCGGCACTCTAACGACGATACGTCCATCATGTCAAGCTCGAATCAAGCGCCGGGTTGTCAACCGTCGATGCTTCGCAAAGTGCCCGGCACCGATGGCTGAGCAGTTACACTCCTTGATTGCGGCAAACGCACCCGGGGAGGCTGACCCTCACCCCTCTAACGCCTCCACCGCGGCCCGCTCGATGGCCAGCCCCTGGCGGTAGCGGGCCATGTAGGCGGCAAAGCCGGCCACGTCGGCTGGGTCGGGCGCGAGGGTCACGCCTTGCTGGCCGGCGAAGACCCGATGATCCAGGTAGCTGGCCAGCGCCTCATCTTGCGCCCTGCGCAGCCGGTAGGCGGCCAGCAGGGCGATCCCCCAGGCGCCGCCCTCGCCGGCGGTCTCCATCACCGAAACGGGGGCGTTCACGGCCGCGGCCATGAACCGCTGCCCCACTTCCCTGGTCTTGAAAAAGCCGCCGTGGCCGAGGATCTTGTCGATCTGCACCTGCTCCTGCTCCAGCAGGATATCCAGCCCGATCCGCAGCGCGCCCAGCGCCGAGAAGAGATGGACCCGCATGAAGTTTGCCAGGGTGAAGCGGCTGTCAGGGGTGCGCACGAACAGCGGCCGCCCCTGCTCGAAGTGGGTGATGTGCTCCCCCGACAGATAGCCGTAGGCCAGCAGCCCGCCGCCGTCGGCGTCGCCGCTGAGCGCCCGCTGGTAGAGCATCTCGAACAGCCTGGACTGGCTGAGCTCCACCCCCAGCGCGTCGGTGAACTCGCGGAACAGCTCGACCCAGGCGTTCAGGTCGGAGGTGCAGTTGTTGCTATGCACCATGGCCACCGGCTTACCGGCCGGCGTGGTCACCATGTCGATCTCAGGATAGACCCGCGACAGCGCGTCTTCCAGCACCAGCATGGCAAAGACGGAGGTGCCGGCCGACACGTTGCCGGTGCGCTCCCCCACGCTGTTGGTGGCGACCATCCCCGTGCCCGCGTCCCCCTCGGGCGGACAGAGCGGGATGCCCGGCTGGAGCTGGCCAGTGGGATCCAGCAGCCGCGCGCCGGCTGGCGTCAACTCCCCCGCGTCCGCGCCGGCCATCAGCACCGCAGGCAAGATCTCCTGAAGCTGCCACGGCACGTTGGCGGCTGCCAACTGCTGGTTGAACAGGCTGACCATGCGGCCGTCGTAGCTGTGGGTGCGGCTGTCGATGGGGAACATGCCCGAAGCTTCGCCGACGCCCAACACCTGGCGGCCGGTCAACTGCCAGTGGACATAGCCGGCCAGCGTGGTCTGAAAGCGAATGTCCTTGACGTGCGGCTCGCCGTTCAGCAGCGCCTGGTAGAGATGGGCGATGCTCCAGCGCTGCGGGATGTTGAACTGGA
Organism: Caldilineales bacterium; assembly: GCA_021463315.1. Lineage (GTDB taxonomy): Bacteria > Chloroflexota > Anaerolineae > JAAEKA01 > JAAEKA01 > JAAEKA01. The sequence goes on from JAJTXO010000301.1 coordinate 4,798, forward strand.
ACAGCTCCGTGAGCTGCGCGGCCGCCGGTCCGGTCATGGTGTTGCGCCAGGTGCGGAAGGGAGCCAACAGCGCGCCCTCGCCATCGAAGGCCAGGTAGCCGTGCATCATGCCGCTGAAGCCGATGGCGCCGATGGTGGTCAGCGGAAGCTGGTACTCCTCCAGCACCGCGCGGCTGAGCTGGCGATAGCTGGCCTGCAGGCCGGTCCAAACATCCTGGAGATGGTAGGTCCAGACGCCGTTCTCATAGCGGTTTTCCCACTCGAAGCTGCCCGAAGCCAGCGGCGCGTGGTCCGGGCCGATCAACACGGCCTTGATGCGCGTCGAGCCAAACTCGACGCCCAGGGCGGTCTGGCCACTGGCGATGGCATGGCGGATTTCGTCTCGGTTCATAGTTGTCTCTGGTTGCTGTGCTCAGGCCGAAGCGGCCAAAAAAACTGCGGAAGTCGTCGTGGGACGGCGGCTTCCGCAGTTGAGGCTGAGGGGACGGCTAAACCCTGCTTAGCTGATAGTAGACATCGTTCCAGCGGATCTCCTTGCGGAACTCCTCGATGCGGGTGTGCTCGTCGATCTGGAGATACTCGATCCCGGCCATGCTGGCGAAATCGCTGAGCTGCTGGCCGCTCACGGTGAAGCTGAAGCCGGTGTGATGCGCGCCGCCGCCGTAGATCCAGGCCGCCGCGGCGGTGAACGACAGCTACACGGTCGTCCACGACACGGTGCTCAACGTGCCCGTGGGAACGGGGCTGCTCGCCAACGACTCGGGCGTCCCGACGCCGACGGTGACCAGCGTCACCGGCAGCGGC
>JAJTXO010000302.1 GCA_021463315.1 Caldilineales bacterium
GGCGATCTGCCATGCAGCCAGCCGCGGGAAGCTGATCTCGCCCTGGCCTGCGCCAGACGCCTGCCTGCTCAGATTATAGCCCAGGCATGGCCGCTGGTCAACCAGGGCGCCAGGGATGCGCAAAAATGGCTGTTGACAACCTGGTACAAATGTTCTATAATAACATCACAAATTCGCACCAAACAACCCTGCAACGCGCGTATGCCGGCGCGTAACACTTGCCCACAATTCACCTCGACGCATCGGCGCCCGGTACTTTTGCGACGATTCGCACATCATGACAAGCTCGAATCAAGCGCCGGGCGTCTCAAGGACAGTTGGAACATCACACAGGAGCGACAATGAGCACTGTAAGAGTATTGGTCGGCACGCGCAAGGGCGCGTTCATTCTCACCTCAGACGAGCGGCGTAGCGATTGGCAGGTCAGCAGCCCCCTCTTTGCGGGCTGGGAGATCTATCACCTGAAGGGGTCGCCGCTGGATCCGAACCGGATCTACGCGTCGCAATCCAGCGGCTGGTTCGGCCAAGTCATCCAGCGCTCGGACGACGGCGGCCAGACGTGGACGCCGGTCGGCAAAGATTTCGTCTACGAGGGCAACCCTGGAACGCATCAGTGGTTTGACGGGACCCAGCACCCCTGGAAGTTCCAGCGCGTTTGGGTGCTGGAGCCGTCGCTGAGCGATCCCGACACGGTCTACGCGGGTGTGGAGGACGCCGCCCTGTTCCGCTCCAGCGATGGCGGCCAGAGCTGGCAGGAGCTGCCGGCGCTGCGCAGCGCCGGCGGGCATCTGTGGCAGCCGGGCGCGGGCGGCATGTGCCTGCATACCATCGTGCAGGATCCCGGCGATGCGCAGCGCCTCTACGTGGCCATCTCGGCTGCGGGCGCGTTCCGCACCGACGACGGCGGCGCCACCTGGCGCCCCATCACCCGTGGCCTGAAGTCGCTCTACGAGTTGCCCGATCCCAACGCCGAGGTGGGGCACTGCGTCCACAGCATCGCCATGCATCCGACGCGGCCGGGCGTGCTCTTCATGCAAAAGCACTGGGACGTGATGCGCAGCGACAACGCCGGCGACGATTGGCATGAGATCAGCGGCAATCTGCCCAGCGACTTCGGCTTCCCTATCGCTGTCCACGCGCACGAGCCGGAGACCATCTATGTGGCGCCGATCAAGAGCGACTCTGAGCACTACCCGCCCGACGGCAAGCTGCGAATCTACCGCAGCCGCAGCGGCGGCAACGACTGGCAGGCGCTGACCCAGGGCCTGCCGCAGCGTGATTGCTATGTCAACGTGCTGCGCAGCGCGCTGGCCGTGGACTCGCTGCCGTCGTGCGGCGTCTATTTCGGCACCACCGGCGGACAGGTCTATGCCTCGGCCGACAGCGGCGACACCTGGACGCCCATCGTGCGTGATCTGCCGGCCGTGCTTTCGGTGGAGGTTCAGGTCACGCCATGATTCGCGTCGTCCTGCCCTATCACCTGCGCTCCCTGGCCAGCGTGCGCAAGGAGGTCCAGCTCGAGGTGGCGCAGCCAGTCACGCAGGCGGCGATCCTGGACGCGCTGGAGGCTCACTACCCCACGCTGCGCGGAACGATTCGCGACACTGCCACCGGCCAACGCCGTCCGCTGGTGCGCTTCTTCGTCTGCGGCCAGGACTGGTCCCACGAGCCGGCCGATGCGCCGCTGCCCGCGGTGGTGGCCTCGGGCGTCGAGCCCTTCATGATCGTTGGCGCTATGGCCGGCGGCTAGCGTCTGGCAAGCCGCCGGCCAAGCGCACGATCTGAGGTCGCTGCGCTTGGCATAGGGAAAGCAGCGCCAACGGGGCGACGAATCAGGCCAGGGCCAGTTGACATCCGGTTCAAGATTACGTATTATACGTGTTGACTATCATAAAAGACAGGTATAATACGGATGAATTCGATGTTCGTTGGTCGCAGCGCGGAGCTTGATCTACTGAATCGTCTTTGGGAGCGCCCCGGAGCAACCCTGCTGATTCTCTATGGGCGGCGGCGAGTCGGCAAGACCAGGCTCTTGACCCAGTGGTTGCAGCAGGCGGGTGCGAACCAAGGCGACGCCTCACAGTCGGGCCGGCGCGTGCTCTACTGGGTCGCCGAGCCGTCGTCGGCGCTGGATCAACTGCGTTCATTCTCGCAGGCCGTTTACAATTTCGCCAACCCTGCTGCGCCCGCGCCGTTGAATTTCACCTATGCCACCTGGAGCCAGGCCTGGGAGCAGGTGGCTGCGTTGGCTCAAAGCGAGCGTCTGGCTCTCTTCATCGACGAGTTTACCTACCTGTTGGAGATCGACCCCAGCATTGCCGGCCAACTTCAGAACCTGTGGGATCACACGCTGAGTCGCGTCAATCTCTTTCTGGTGATCTGCGGATCACATCTGGGGATGATGCTGCGTCACATGTTGTCGTATCAGGCGCCGCTCTACGGGCGAGCCACGGCGCAACTGCGGCTGCAACCGCTGCCTTTTGGCGCCACTGCGCGCTACTTTCCTCGCTACGATGCCGACGAGCGGGTGGCTGTCTATGCCATCTGGGGTGGTATTCCGGCCTACTGGGAGCGCATCAACCCAGACCTGAGCATCTCGGAGAACATACGCCACGAACTATTGACGGCTAACAACCTGATGCAGGCTGAACCACGGCTGCTGTTGCAGGATTTCGTCAGCGATCCACACAACTATGTTGGCATTCTGCGCGCGATTGCCAACGATGCCCGCACGCAGAAGGAAATCGGCGCCTTCACGGGGCTGGCCCAAGGGCACATCTCTCAGTACCTGAGCGTCTTGCAGGAGGCTGGTTTTGTCGAGCGACGCGTGCCCGTGACGCAGGGGGAGCGTTCCCGACAGGGCCGCTACCACATCGTCGATCCCTACCTGCGTTTCTATCACCGTTTTCTGGTCAACCGGCAAACGCAGTTGGCTTTGGGTATCCAGGACCAGGCGCTGGAGGAGATCAAACGCCACCTGCGCGATTTCATCGGCGTCAACACCTGGGAGGAGATCTGCCGCGAATGGCTGCTGCGCGCCAGCACCCAGGGCGCTTTTCCCGTGCTGATCGACCAGGTGGGCAGCGTCTGGACTCGCACGGCGCAGGTCGATGTGGTCGGCATCAACGCGATGGAAAAATCACTGGCGCTGGGCGAATGCAAAGGGGGCGTCGAGCCGCAGGGGCGCAGTGTGTTGACCACCCTGATGGAAAAGACCGATGAACTTACCCCGGGCCAGGGGCGCTGGCAGGTGTACTATCTGGGCTTTGCACGCGCCGGCTGGACAGCAGCCAGCCAGGCCTTCGCGCAGGAACTCAGCGTTGCGCCATCCAGCAGCCAGCGCTGGCGCGTCGCTGGCATGCGTTTGGTGGATCTGGCGCAGGTCGATCAGGATCTGACCGCGTGGGCCGCGTAGCGCTCGACCCTGCTCACACTGGCCGCACGACTCTAGCGGCGATACTCGAAGAAGCCTTGGCCAGACTTGCGTCCCAGGCGCCCCACGGCCACCATGCGGCGCAACAGCGGCGGCGCCTTGAAGGAGGGCGCGCCCGACGACGCGTAGAGGGTGTCGGCGATGGCCAGGGTCACGTCCAGGCCGATCAGATCCGCCAGCGCCAGCGGGCCCAGCGGATGGCCCATGCCCAGCTTGACCGCGCTGTCGACCAGGGCTGCCTCCCCCAAGCCAGCCTCGTAGGCGCCGATCGCCTCGACAATGTAGGGAATCAACAGCCGATTGACGATGAAGCCGGGGCTGTCGGGCGCGGTGATGGTGATCTTGCCCAGATACGCGCCCACCTTGCGGGCGATGGCAAGCGTCTCGTCGCTGGTGTGCAGCCCCCGCACCAGCTCCAGCAGACGCATCACCGGCACGGGGTTGAAGAAGTGCATGCCCAACACCTTGTCGGGCCGGCCGGTAGCCAGAGCAAGCTGGCTGATGCTCAGGGAGGAGGTGTTGCTGGCCAGGATGGCTGCGGGAGGCAGGATGCTGTCCAGGCTGTGAAAGATGCCCTGCTTGAGCGCCAGCTCCTCGGCTACGCATTCGATCACCAGGTCGGCCGCGGCCAGCTCGGCCAGGTGCGCGACGCCGCGCAGCCGGCCCAGCGCCGCTTCAGCCTCGTCAGCCGCCAGCTTGCCCCGACCGACAGCCCGCTCCAGCGAGCTCCGCACACGCGCCTGACAGGCGGGCCGAATGTCCTCGTTGCGGCCATAGACGATCACATCGTAGCCGGCCAGCAGGCTGACCTCGACGATACCCGCGCCCATTTGACCACAGCCGACCACACCGATAGTTTGTACGATCATGGGCAGCCTCCGTTGTCTTGCGATGCTGCCAGCAGTCCGGCTTCTGCGCAGAAGCCGGACTGCTGCGGCTCCCAGCTACAGTTCGCCGGCCGCGGCCAGATCGTCCAACGCCTGGCGCAGGGTGCGGGCGCTTTCAACCAGCAACCGTTCTTCCTCCTCGTTCAGCGGCTTGGGCAGCACCGCGATGATGCCGTCGCCGCCCACGATGGCCGGTAGGGCAAAGGTGATGTCGTTGACATCGCCGATTTTCTCCACTGGCACGCTGACCGTCAGCAGCGAGCGCTGATCGCGCACGATGGCCTGGACGATGCGCGCCAACGCCGCGCCGATGCCGTAGTAGGTCGAGCCTTTGCCTTCAATGATCCGATAAGCCGCGCGGCGCACGCCGTCGTCCACCTCCGCTACCATCTCCGGAGTCAGGTCAATGCCGCGCGCTTGGGCGTAGTCATTCAGCGGCACGGTGCCTACGGTGGTCAAGGACCAGGCCAGCACTTCGGTGTCGCCATGCTCGCCCACCACGTAGCCATGCACGTGATCTGGGTCCACATCCAGCGCGCGGCCCAGGATCGCGCGGAAGCGGGCCGTATCCAGTGTGGTGCCGGAACCGATCACGTGCTGGCGCGGCACACCCAGCGGCATAGCGTAATGCGCCGTCAGGTGGGTCATGATGTCCACCGGGTTGGTGGCGATCACGAGAATGGCATCCGGTGCGCTGGCGATGATCTGGGGGATCATCCCTTTGAAGATGTGGGCATTGCGGCTCAGCAGTTGCAGCCGTGTTTCGCCCGGCTTTTGCGCCACGCCCGCGGTGATCACCACCACCGAGCAGCCTTCCAGATCGCTGTACTCTCCCTGGCGGACCACCACCGCGTGCGAGGAGAAGGGCACGGCGTGCAGAATGTCCTCGGCCTCGGCCAAGGCGCGCTTGGTGTTGATGTCCACCATAACGATCTCGCGGGCTACGCCGCGCAACACCATAGCATTCGCCGCGCCTGCGCCGACATTGCCGCTACCGACGATACCTACTTTCATAGAAGCCTCCTGGGGAGAACTGAAAACGTGGGATTGCAGATCAGTTGCGATTGTACCGCCAGTTCAGGCTTGGGCAAAATGTGACAATGAGATCATGCAAGGAGGAAAACTGTCAAGGTTTTGTTGCGGGTGCGTCAAATAAATCTTGACAAGGCATTCGCTCGATGCTACCATCTGTCTCGATAGTGTCACAGCCAGCAAGAGAGCGCTCGCCAGGCGTCCCGCCGCACCTTTGATCGCCAGGCGTCCCGCCGCA
>JAJTXO010000303.1 GCA_021463315.1 Caldilineales bacterium
TGTAAAGGTACATCTAGCCCTTATCACGGCTATTGAACCATGCCCAAAGAAGAAGTGGATAGGACTTCTGCCCTTTGCGGCCTTTGCGGCTTTGCGTGCGGCTATTCTGTCTCACGCCAAGACGCAAAGAACGCAAAGAAGAAGCGGATAGGACTTCTGCCCATTGCGGCCTTTGCGGCTTTGCGTGCGGCCATTCTGTCTCACGCCAAGGCGCAAAGAACGCAAAGAAGAAGCGGATAGGACTTCTGCCCTTTGCGGCCTTTGCGCCTTTGCGTGCGACTATTCTGTCTCACGCCAAGGCGCAAAGCACGCAAAGAAGAAGCGGATTAGACTTTCTGGCCTTTGCGGCCTTTGCGGCTTTGCGTGCGACTATTCTGTCTCACGCCGAGGCGCAAAGAACGCAAAGAAGAAGCGGATAGGACATCTGCCCTTTGCGGTCTTTGCGGCTTTGCGTGCGACCTTCCCGGCCTAATACTTCTTCACCACATTCCGATACGTGATCGGCTGGCGGCACTGCAGGATCTGCGAGGCCTCGCGGGTGCGGCGCACGTCGTCCAGGTCGATGGTGGCTACGGCGTAGCCCTCCACCGGCTCCTCCAGGTTGGTGTACAGCTCCGCGTTGGGGCCGACGATCATCGAGTCGCCGGCGAAGCTGTAGCTGGGCTCTTCGCCGGCCCGGTTGGCGGCCGCGATGAAGACGCCGTTTTCGCACGCCCGTGCCACGTTGTAGGCGCGCCAATGCGCGTCCTCGTCGATCTCCCAGTTGGCGCAGACCGCCACGATCTCCGCGCCGTCCAGGGTCAGGCTGCGCACCGCCTCGGGAAAGGCCAGGTCCCAGCCGATCAGCATGCCGATGCGGCCCGGCCCGTTGCGGAACTCCACGTCCCAGACCATGAAGCGGTAGCCGTTGCGGAAGGCCAGCTTCTCCTCTCCCTTGAGATGCACCTTGCGATAGCTGCCCACCAGCTCCCCCTCAGGGCCGATCAGCACAGCCGCGTTGTAGAGGATGCTCTCGACGCGCTCCTTGAGCACCATGCCGAAGGCGATATGCACGTCGTAGTCGTTGGCGCGCTTGGCCAGCATGTTGACGCTGTGGCCGGGCACGTATTCGGCCAGCTCGGTGAAGCGCGGGCCACACTCGTAGCCGGTGGTGACCAGCTCGGGGAAGATGATCAGGTCCACGGGCTGTTCCTGGCAGATGCGCTCCACGAAGTCGGTCATCTTGCGCAGGTTGGCCTCGATATCGCCCAGGGTGGGGGTCATCTGAACCAGGGCGACGGTGATTTCACGGGTCATGTGAGTAACTCCAATTGACTAAAGGGTGGCCAGCAGGGCTTCCAACTCGACGGGGCTCAGGCCGGGCCAGCCGAAGCGCTTCCAGTCCACTTTGCCCTGCGCGTTGAACTCGATCCCCTCGGCTTGCAGCAGCATCTGCTGTTCTTCCGGGGCGTGCTCCAGGTTGCGAATGCTGACGCGGCCCTGGGCGTTGATCACCCGCTGCCAGGGCACGTCCGGGTCCCTGCTCTCGCGCAGCGCGGCCAGCGCCCAGCCCACGGTGCGCGCGGCGCGCGGATGGCCCAGCAGCGCGGCCACCTGGCCGTAGCTGCTCACCTGGCCCGCTGGAATCTGGCGCACGACGGCATAGATTTGGTCGAAGAAGGATGCCATGGGGAAGTGACTCGGATCAGGCAAGCAGCTCTTTGAGCCGGTCCCAATCCTCCGGCGTGTTGGCATTGGCGAAGCTGCGCCCCTCGCGGTCGAAGATCGCGATCTCGCGCGCCTCCACGTAGCGCACGCGCACATCGGGGTAAAACGAGATCATGCGGCGCTGGCCGGCGCTCAGCCGGGCCTCGATGGCCGGCAGACACTCCTGGCTGTAGAGGGCGTGCAGCGGCTCGATGGCCTCCTCGATGCGCGGGGCCACGGCCGCGTAGCCCTGCGTCAGCAGCAGCATATAGCGCACCAGCCGGTGATCGACCAGCGGCATGTCGCAGGCGACCACGAAGGCCCAGCGGTTGTCCACGGCCCGCAATCCGGCGTGCAGCCCTGCCAGCGGCCCCGCGCCGGTGAACTGATCCGACGTGTGCCGCACCGGCAGGTCGCGGTACAGGTCGGGCGTGTTGCTCACCAGCACGATATCCTGCGTCAGCACGCGCAGATTGGCTACCACCCGACTCACCAGCGTTTCCCGCGGCGAGATGGGCAGCAGCGCCTTGTTGACGCCCATGCGCCGGCTGGCGCCGCCGGCCAGCACGATCACGCTGATCGGTTCCACGTCAGATCCAGCCCGTTCATCAGCCATCAGCGCCCGGCGCCTGAGGAGCTTTCAAACAGCGAAAGCGGGCGCCGTCGCAACGGCGCCCGCTTGTCCTTCTGCCTGATTCTGCAACCGGCGTCAGCCCGTTGCGCCGTGCGCGGCCAAAAAGGCCACTGCCTCGCCGACGGTAGTGATGGTCTGCGCTTCCTCGTCGGAGATCTCGCCGCCGAACTGCTCCTCGAACGCCATGATCAGCTCGACCAGGTCCAGAGAATCGGCATCCAGATCGTCGCGGAAGCTGGCTTCCAGAGTGACCTCAGCCTCGTCGACGCCCAGTTGGTCGACGATGATCGCGCGCACTGTTTCGAAAATTGCGTCTTGGTTCGCCATCAGGTTTACCTTCCTTAGTCCTTTGTGAGTAGTTGGGTGGTGCTATTCTAGCAGGGCTGGCAGAAGCTGTCAATTTCGCCGTCGCGCAATGCCGCCAGGTTTTGACAAGCCTTTGGGCCGCGGGTAAGATGCCCGACGCCGGCCATTGCCAGTCAATTGTAACACCCCCGGCCAAGCCAAGTTACGGGAGTCACCGCATTGGATCACAAGGCGCGCAAGGCCGATCACATTCGTATCAACCTGGAAGAAGATGTGCAGTTTCCCCGGCTGACCACCGGGCTGGAGCGCTATCGTCTGGTGCATCAGGCGCTGCCAGAGCTGGATCTGGCCGCGGTCGACGCCAGCAGCCCGCTGCTGGGCAAGCGCCTGGCCGCGCCCCTGCTCATCTCCTCTATGACCGGCGGCGTCGAGCAGGCCGAGCGGATCAACCGCAACCTGGCCGCCGGCGCGCAGGCGCGCGGCATCGCCATGGGTCTGGGCTCCCAACGCGCCGGGCTGGAGATCGCGGCCACGGTGAGCTCCTTTCAGGTGCGCCGCGACGCGCCGGACATCCTGCTGCTGGCCAATCTGGGCGCGGTGCAGCTCAGTCGGGGCTACGGCGTCGAGCATTGCCGCCGGGCCGTGGAGATGATCGAGGCCGACGCGCTGATCCTGCATCTCAATCCGCTGCAGGAGGTGTTGCAGGCCGACGGCGATTGGAACTGGGGCGGCCTGCTGGCCAGGATCGAGGCGGTCTGCCGCGGCCTCGGCGCGCCGGTGGTGATCAAGGAGGTGGGCTGGGGCATCAGCGCCAGCCTGGCCCGCCGGCTGGCCGAGGCCGGTGTGGCCGCCATCGACGTGGCCGGCGCGGGCGGCACTAGCTGGAGCGAGGTGGAATATCATCGAGCGCCCAGCGAGCGGCTGCGCCGGCTGGCCCGCACCTTCGCCGATTGGGGCATCCCCACGGCCGACAGCCTGGTCGCGGTGGGCCAGGCCGCGCCACACCTGCCCACCATCGCCAGCGGCGGCATTCGCGATGGCATCGACGTGGCCAAATGCCTGGCCTTGGGCGCCAGCGCGGCCGGCCTGGCCTCCCCCTTCCTCAAGGCCGCGGTGCATTCGGTGGAGGCGGTGGTCGACGTCATCGACGCGCTGGCCGAGGAACTGCACATCGCCATGTTCTGCGCGGGCGCGGGCGACCTGGCCGCGCTGCGTGAGCCAGGACGGCTGGTCAGGGCTGAACGATGAAGGCTGAACAATGAACGATGAGAACGCTATGATTCGAGACTGTTTCGAGCGCTGTCTGCCGCTGATCGAGGCTGAGATGCAGCGCGTGATCGGCCCGGCCCTGGGCGTCTATGCGGGCCACTATGGCATGTTGCGCTACCACATGGGCTGGGTCGATGCGCAGATGCAGCCGGCTGTGGTCAACAGCGGCAAGCGCATCCGCCCGATCGCCTGTCTGCTGGCCTGTCAGGCGGTGGGGGGCGCAGCAGAGGACGCGCTGCCGGCCGCGGCCGCGGTGGAGCTGCTGCACAATTTCTCCCTGATCCACGACGATGTGGAGGACGATAGCCCCACGCGGCGGCACCGGCCGACCGTGTGGGCGCTGTGGGGCGTGCCGCAGGCCATCAACGCCGGCGACGCCATGTTCACGCTGGCCCGGCTGGCGCTGCACGGCCTGGCTGGGCAGGCCTTGGCGCCCGCGGCGGCCCTGACCGCCTGCGCCATCTTCGACCAGGCCTGTCTGCGGCTGACCGAAGGGCAGTATCTGGACATGTCCTTCGAGGGCCGGCTGGATGTGAGCGTGGAGGAATATCTGTTGATGATCGAAGGCAAGACCGCGGCGTTGCTGGGCGCCAGCCTGGAGCTGGGCGCGCTGGCCGGCGGCGCAGATCAGGAGACGCGGCGTCACCTGGCCCGCTTTGGCCGCGATCTGGGGCTGGCCTTTCAGATGCAGGACGACATTTTGGGCATCTGGGGCGACGAGGCGATCACCGGCAAGTCAGCGGCCAGCGACATCCTGGCTCGCAAGAAGTCGCTGCCGGTGGTCCATGCGCTGGCCCAGCCGGGGTTGGGCGCCGAGCTACGCGCGCGCTACAGCCAGCCCATCGAGCCGGCCGGCGTGCCGGCCGTGCTGGAGCTGCTGGCCCAGGCCGGCAGCCAGGCCTACACCGTCCAGGCCGCGCAGTCAGCCCATCAGCGCGCCCGGCAAGCGCTGCAAGCCAGCGGCGTGCTGGTGCAGGGGAACCAAGCCGGCCAGATGCTAGAGCAGATGGCAGAGATGCTGCTGGGTCGGCAGAGTTAGCGGTCTATTGGTTGGCCACCCCCAGCTCTGCCACACATGGATCGACTTGGTTTGAGGGGTGCGAGCAGCGCGGGCCGGTGATGATCAACCTGAACCTTTCAGTATCCTCTGATGGATCGACTTGGTTTGAGGGCAGCAGCGTTTCCAGTGCCAATTGGTCGCCGTCGCGTTTCAGTATCCTCTGATGGATCGACTTGGTTTGAGGGATATCGCGGCTGCCCTGCGCACGCCATCAAACGACCGGTTTCAGTATCCTCTGATGGATCGACTTGGTTTGAGGGGGTGACGTGGGCGGCAGATCCGGACACGTACAGAGTGCGTTTCAGTATCCTCTGATGGATCGACTTGGTTTGAGGGCACGCCGGACAGGCGGAACCACATGCCCGGCTTGATGTTTCAGTATCCTCTGAGAGGGTTGGACATAACATAAGATGAGTGCCAGTTGCTGGCGCACGTGGGCCGGGGTGGGCAACCTGATCAGGAACCAGGCGACGCCGAACATAAGATGGGGGCCAATTCAACGCTGCACCTGCGGCATACGCTGCACCCGACAGCGCGGCAGCGGAACTTGCCATAGGCTGGGTTCCGCTGCCGGCTGCTTGGGGTTGTCTCCTTGCGCCAAATCTGCTATGCTCGAGCTGTGCCCGCTACCGCC
>JAJTXO010000304.1 GCA_021463315.1 Caldilineales bacterium
CTATCATCTCAAAAAACCGGGGCCGAGACTTCCGAAGTCTGCGCAGGTTTGTTCAAAACGGGCTCACAGTCCATAAGACTTCGGAAGTCTTCCCCAATCTATTGAGATGATACCACCGTATCATCTCAAAAAACCGGGGCCGAGACTTCCGAAGTCTGCGCAGGTTTGTTCAAACCGAGCTCACAGCCCATAAGACTTCGGAAGTCTTCCCCAATCTATTGAGATGATACCACCCTTTTGAGATGATACGACAGAGGGACTTGAATCGGCGTTTGCATCTTTTTTGCTACCCTTAGAGGGTTGTGCGTCGTGCAGCGTTGTGCTATCATGGGGGCGTGTTCAATACAGGTCAATGCCCCCCTGTCACGACGTGGTCAACCCAGCTTGAATACCCCTTCATTTCGTTGATTCATGGCTGACAGTCGCTTCGTTCTGACCATCCGACCCAGATCCCAGCGCTGTCGCCTCCCCTTCGCGCTTCGATTCGTTTCCCCATATCCCCTCACATCAAGGAGACCGTTGCATGTCTGACAACAACAATGAACATATCGTGATCGCCTTCTTTGCCAGCAAAGAAGTGGCTGAAATCGCCGTCGATGCCTTGAAAGACTGGGACCATCGCAACAAAGAGGTGAAGCTTGGCGCGATCGGTCTGGTCTTCAAGGAAGAGGGCGAGATCAAGACCAGCGTGCCGCGCAAAACAGGCCGCGGCATCGCGGTGGGCGCGCTGCTGGGTGTCTTCGCCGCCGCGCTGGGGCCGGTGGGCTGGATCGGCGCGGCGCTGGGCGGCGGCGCGCTGGGCGGCGTGATTGGAACGCTGTTCAAGAAATCGGTTGATCTGGACGAGGCAGCGCTGCAAGACATCGGCGCCCAATTGGACGCGGGCAAGGTGGGCGTCATCGTGGCGGTGGATGAGTTCGAGATGGTTATCACCGCGGATCAACTGCGCAATGCCGGCGGCACAGTGCGTCAGTTCGTGGTGCCCAGCGACGCGCTGACCGAAGCCGTGGAGGCGATGCCCCACGAATACAGCCAAGGATTCGAGGCGATCCGCAGCGATCTGTCCGCGATGGACATGGTTGCGCCCGGCTCGGTGACGCCTCTCACGTAGGCCCGATAAACCGCATCGAATGTATCATCTCAAAAAACCGGGGTCGAGACTTCCGAAGTCTGCGCAGGTTTGTTAAAAACGAGCTCACAGTCCATAAGACTTCGGAAGTCTCCCCAATCTATTGAGATGATACCATCGAATCGTTGGATAGATCAAGGCTCGTTTGCTTTAGCGCACAGAGTGACATATAATGCGCACGACGTCTTTTCCTCATCTCTCACTCGCTCACTAGGAGGCAACAATGGACATTTCCACCTGGCTCACCACCTACTGGCAGCCCCTGCTCATCGGCGCCGTGCTGGGCTTGATTCTCGGCTGGCTGTTTCTGGCTCGGCCGCTGCAAGGCCGCATCAAGCGCCAAGAAGCCGAGGCGTCGGACCTGAACAACAAGCTGGCCAGCAGCGACAAGGCTGCCAAGGAAGCTCGCCAGCAGGTCGAGGATGCGCGCACCGATCTTCAGACGCAGCAGGTGCGCCTGAACAGCGCGCAGGGCCAGATCGCGGCGCTGCAGGCCGATCTGGAGGCTGTCAACAGCCAGAAGGAAGCGTTGGATGCCAGCTTCATGGAGCGCTCCGGCCAGATGGACCAGGAGCAGGCGCTGAACGAACAACTGCGCGGCGACTATGCCGCCCTGTTCGCTCAGTTTGAACAGACCCAGCAGGAGCGCGACGCCTTCAAGAGCAGCCTGGAAGCCGCCACCGTCGATTTGGGTGCGACCCGCAATGAGCTTGCCAGCTCGGCTGACGTTCTGGCCAACAAAGAGATCGCACTCAACGAAGCCTATCTGCGGGCGGTCAAGCTGCAGCGAGAGCTGATGGAGCATCAAAGCCTGTTGGCCGACACCCAGTCGGAACTGGCTGAGCTGCGCCGCGATGTCACCTCGCTGAGCTCCCTGAACGCCGATCTGGATGGCAAGCTGCAGAATGCACGAGGCGAGGTAGCGGGCGAGTTGGCGCTGTTGACCTCGACCATGCTGCGCATGAAAGAGGAATCCCTCAACCAGGCCAATCACCGGATCGCCGCGCTGACGGCCGAGTTGGAGGCAATGAGAGCGGGCAAGGTGTCGTCACGCTGACCCCTCACCCATCCTGGCTGTTGCCCGGCGCGGCACGCGCGGGCGCAGTGGCCAACTCTTCAGCGCAGGAGGACACACATGCAAACCTTGCCCCAACCTGGTAGCTCCGAAAGCGAAGCGCGCGCAGTCAGCACCATTCTGGCCCGGGCCAATCCGGCCGAGATGCCGGCGATGCGCGCCAGCCTCAGCTTTCTGACCTCGGCCGGCGCAGAGATGGCCAACGCGCTGGCCAAACGCAACCAGGAATACGATGAACTCAAGGCGATCATCGCCACCCTGCCGCCCGAATGGATCGATGCGGCCAGAACGGGCACGTCGCTGCCCGATTTCGGCTCGCTGCGGGCTGAGCTGGAGCTGGCCAAGGATGAGCGCATCGATCTGAACGGCCAACTGGTCGAGCGAGACCGGCTGATCAGCGCGCTGCAAGCACAGCTCAGCCAGACGCCCGCGCCGCCGGACGAAGCGTCCAGCCAGGCCAGCGCTGCCGAAGTCGACCAGCTCAACGCCCAGGTGGATGCCTTGCGCGGCGAGCTAGAGACGGCGGCCCTGGCCCGCGTCCAGGCTGAGGATAGCCTGCGAGCCAGCGAGGCCGAGCTGGGCGACTTCGAGAATCGCTTGGCCGGTCTGCGGGATGAACTGGCGGCAGCGCTGCCTGAGGAGCCCCAGGCGGAACTGCCCGCAGCCCCAGTGAATGGACAAACGCAAGACCCACGCCAGCGGCGCGCCGCGCGCTTGGGCGCGTTGGCTGCGGCCATCTCGGCCCTGATCGACCGCAACCGCCAGAACGATGAAGGCTTGCAGGCAGCCAACACCCGGATGGCGACGGTCCTGGAGGATTTCGAGGTCATCAGCGCGGATCGCATGGCGCTGGAGGCCGACCTGCAGGAGAAGGTGCAAACGCTGGAGGACCAGCAGGCGCAGATCGACCGCCTGCAGTCGCATCAGGAGACCTTGAGCCTGCAAATCGAACAACAAACTGAGCAGCTCACCGAACTGCAAGCCGAGCTGGACAACACGTTGGCCGCCAAGGCGCAGATCGAGGAGCAGCTACAACTGCGCGAGGGCGAACTGGCCGAGCTGCACCAGCAGGTCGACAGCGTGGCACAGCAGTTGCGCGACGTCCTCCCCGAAGAGCTGGTCGCGCAGTTGACCGCGGGTGACGCCGAAGCCGTCGAGCTAGCGGACGAGACGCTGGCTGAAGAGGGCGACGAGACCCTGGCGACGCGCAGCGCGGCCCCCAAGATGCTGGGCCTGGGCGCGCTGGCGGCTGGCGTGGCCGCAGCCGTGGACCTGAGCAAGGAGAAGAGCGGCGAGGCCAGCCAGGCCAGCGAACAGTTGGCGTTGGTGGCCGACCAGCAGGTCAACCTGGAAAGCGCACTGAGCGAGAAGGAGCTGGCGCTGGCCGACTTGCAGGCTCAAATCGAGGCGCTTCAGGCGCAGTCGGCTGACGCACAGGGCCAGATCGACGCCGCGCTGGCAGCCAGAGCCGAGCTCGAGCAAGAGCTGAGCCAGCGCGCCGACCAGGTGAGCTTGCTCGAAGGCCAGATCCAGGAAGCAACCAGCCGTCTGCAAGAGCTCATCCCGGCCGAGGACCTGCCTCAGATCGAAGCAAGGCTGGCCGAGGAAGGGGCAGCAGCCGTTGAAGGCGAGGCTGTCGCCGGCGCGGAGGAAGAGGCCACCGGCGCCGCGCCTGCTGTGGGCTTGGCGGCCCTGGTGACCGGCGTGGCCGCGATGGCGCAGCGCAACGCGGGCGCTCAGACCGATCTCGGCGCTCAACTCGAAGCGCTGCAGGCTCAAATCGAGGGCCTGGGCCAGGAAAAAGCCAGCCTGGAGGCTCTGCTGGAGCAGAAGGAACAGGACCTGGCCGGCTACAACGACTATTCGTTGGGCCTGCAAGGCCAGGTCAACGAGCTTTCCTCCCGCGCCACCGGCGTCGAGACCGCGCTGGTGCTCAAGGAGCAGGCCTTCAACGAGGCGCAGGCGCACAGCGCAGCGCTGACCGCGCAGATCGATGAGCTGAATGCCCAAGTGGCCGAGCTGCAAGGGCAACTGGATGCCACTGTCGGCGCTCGATCGGAGCTGGAGCAGACGCTGAACGCCAGCCAGGAGCAGTTGGCCGCCGCCCAGGCTGAACTGGCTCAGATCGACGAGGAATCGCAGCGCGCGTTGGGCGAGAAGGCTGTCCGCCTTGGCGCCGTGGGCGCGGGCGCGGCCGCGGTGGCCGCGATCCATGACAAGGAAGCAGAGCTGGCCACCGCCAACGAGCAGCTCCAAACGCTGCAAGCCCAGGTCGATGGCCTGTCGGCTGAGCGCGCCGAGCTGGCTCTGGGCAAGGACGCGCTGCAGGCCGACCTGAACAGCCGCGAGGCCGAGCTGGCTGAGCTACGCGCCCAACTGGAGGCGTTGCAGGCGCAGAGCACTCAGGCGGTCGAGGAACGCGCCGCCCTGCAGGAGAAACTGGCCGAGGCGCAGGAGGATCTGAGCGAGGTCGAGCAACTGCGCAGCGCGGCGCTGAGCTTCGGCAACGCGGCCGCGCTGTCCGATGCGCTGGCCCACCTGCCGGCGATCAAGAAGCACGCGGTCACCGCGGCCATCGTGGCCGGTGTGCAGCCGACGCTTTCCCCGCGTGTCCAGACGCTGAACGATGTCAAAGGGATCGGTTCGGCCTACCAGCAGCGACTGTATGCCGCCGGGATCGGCACCTACTGGGAGCTGGCCAGCGTGCCTGACGCCGATCTGGAGACCACGTTGGAGATTCCGGAGCTGCAGCGAGTGCGCATCGACTTCGAGGTGACCCGGGCCGATGCCTACGAGTGGGCCAAACTGACCGACACGGTAGGGCTGCTGTGGAATGGCGACCATGTGGACGACTTCGAACAGTTGCCTGGCATCGGCAAGACCTTCGAGAAGCGACTGTACGAAGCGGGCATCACGACCCTGGAGCAGTTGGCCAGTTGCGACGTCGAGAATCTGGCGGAGATCATCAAGCCGCCGCCCATGCGAGAGGTAGATTACGACCAGTGGAAAGAGGCGGCCCGGCAGCTTCTGGCCGCCCGGTCGGCTGAGTAAGCATCGGTCTGGCACGGTTCCATGACGCAACCAGAACTCGCACATCCGCTGGCGGATGTGCGAGTTTCTTTTGGGGGTGTTTGAATCTGGTTGGTCAACACGACGGGCCAGCGCAGGTCGAGTAGAGCCTGGCGGCGCCTGACGGACCAGGCACTGAAACGCGACATGCTTTTGAGCGTCGAGAGTCGCCGCCAGGCTCGTATCGAGACCCTTGGATTGAGCCTGTCGAAATCGAGCGGGTCTATCGTGCGACCCGCTCCGGTCTCGATACGGCTGGAGGAACCAGCCTACTCGACCTGCGCTAGCCTCCTTGGTCATGGCAAACCAGGTTC
>JAJTXO010000305.1 GCA_021463315.1 Caldilineales bacterium
CGCTGGCCCGGCCGGCTGGATCGGCGCGGCCTGGAAGAAGCGCTGGCGGAGATCCAATAGCGCATGGCGCAGAGGGTCACCGTCTACACTGCGCCGTCCTGCACGCTCTGTCGCCACGTGCTGGAAGATCTGGAGCTCCTGGCCGCGGAGCTCGAGTTGGAGATTCGCCCCGTCGACGTGACCGGCGATCCGCTGCTGCTGGAGCGCTATCTGCTGGCGGTTCCGGTGGTGGAGATCGGTGGGACGTTGCTCCAGGCGCCGATCTCAATTCGCCAGTTGCGCAACGCCCTGGCCATGGACGCAGGCTCAATCGCATGACAAACCTACCGCCTTCCCCATCGATGCCGCCGGCCGGGCGCCCATCGCAGACCCCGCAGCCAGCCGGCTCGCAGCGCGTTGCCCGCCTGGGCGATCGCCTGGTGTTGGGCATTGCCCGGCATTGGGTGGCCTTTTTCGGCATCGTGCTCTTCCTGTACGTGGGGGTGCCCATGCTGGCGCCGATCTTCATGCACCTGGGGTGGAACGGCCCCGCGCGGGCGATCTATCTGATCTACTCGCCCGCCTGTCATCAACTGCCCGACCGCTCCTATTTTCTGTTCGGCGAGCAGCGGGTCTACACCCTGGAGGAGCTGGAGGCGGCCGATGTGTTGCCGGGCGTCGGCCTGTTGGAGCGCCGGCATTTCATCGGCGACGAGGCGCTGGGCTGGAAGACGGCGTTGTGCCAGCGCGATGTGGCCATCTACGGCTCGATGATTCTGGCCGGCATCGTCTTCGTTCTGCTGCGCGGCCGGTTGGGCAAGCTGTCGCTGCCCCTTTTCGTCCTGTTCGTGGTTCCCATTGCCGTCGATGGGCTTTCTCAGTTGTTTGGCCTGCGCACCAGCAATTGGTGGCTGCGCACGCTCACCGGCGCGTTGTTTGGCGCGGGTGTGGTCTGGCTGGTCTATCCCTACCTGCAGGACTCCATGGATGACATCCGCGCGAACATCGAGAAGAAATATGGCTGGTAGCACCTGGGCAAGACCGCGCTCAAGCGCCGGCCGCCGAGCCGCAAGGGCCAAGTCTTACAGACTACCAGCCAATCGATTGACTTGTGGTATAATTGTCCTCGTGTTTCCGGTAACAAGCCTTCGATGCAGAAGAATCATGCTATGGACACCTACGTGATCGATACCAACGCCGCCGACCGGCGCCAGTGGGCAGGAAGCTGGCGACGCGCGGTGGTCGTCCTGTTGTTCTGTCTGGCGCTGATGGTCCCCGCGGCCCAGGCGCAGGAAGCCCCTACCCCCACGCTGGATCAAATTCAATCGGTCGCGCGCGAGCTGTACTGTCCGCTGTGCAACGGCGTGCGGCTGGACAACTGCGAGCTGCAGGCCTGCATCCAGATGCGGCAGGTGATCTCCGTGCGTCTGGCGGCCGGCGCGTCGAAAGAGCAGATCAAGGATGAGTTTGTGGCCCAGTACGGCCCCGTCGTGTTGGGCGAGCCGCCGCGCGAGGGGCTGAACTGGCTGATCTGGCTGCTGCCGGCCGCGGCGCTGATCGGCGGCTCGATCTGGATTATTCGGTCCCTGCGCGGCTGGACCAAGGCGCCCGCGGCCGCGCCGGCCGGCCCCCGCGCCGCGGCCGCCAGCGGTGATGCAGCCAACGACCGGTTCTTGGCCCAGGTCGACGCGGACCTGCAAGAACTCGATTGAGTGTATCATCTCAGAAAGCCGTGGTCGAGACTTCCGAAGCCTTGGAAGTCTGCCCCAGTCTATTGTGATAAGGAGTGCTGTATGACTGAGTTGGATACGACCCAAACTGACGCTTCCAAGGCTGCTGCACCGGCCAGCAAGGGGGGCATTGGCCGCTGGGTGGTCCTGGTTTTGGCCCTCTCTTTCGTGGCGATGCTGGTCTATGGCCTGATCAACGCCGGCGACCAACGGGTCGAGGCGGGCGCAGCGCCGGATTTTACCCTGACCTCCTTCGACGGCGAGACGCTGCGCCTGTCCGAGATGGCAGGCCAGGTGGTGGTGCTTAATTTCTGGTCCACTTGGTGCATCTCCTGCCAGGACGAGGCGGTCGATCTGGAACTGGCCTGGCGCGATTTCGCCGGCCAGAATGTGGCCTTCATCGGCGTCGATTATCTGGATCAGGAGCCGCTGAACCTGCAATGGCTGGAGAAATATGGCATCACCTATCCTAACGGCCCCGATATTCAGGGGCGGATCTACAACGCGTATGGCGTCGGTGGCCTGCCTGAGACCTTTGTGATCGATCAGCAGGGCAACATCGCCAAGGTGTTCGTGGGCCCCACGACGCGGGCCGCGTTGGGCGCAGAGATCCGCAAGCTGTTGGACGGCGAGGCTGGTTGATGGGACGCCAGCAGGCTGGCCCACCGGCCGGCCTGGGCGAGAGCATAGTCAGGAGTAACTTATGGCTGATCTTGGTTTGATTGCATTGGTGATTGCTTTTGTCATCGCGGCGTTTGGCATCGTCGTCAGTCTGTTGGGCGCGTCGCAGAACCGGCTGGCGCTGGTGGTGGCCGGTCGCAATGCGCTGTATGTGGTCTGTGGCTTCGTCGGCCTGGCGGGCCTGGCCCTGCTGCTCTCGCTGCTGCGCCATGACTACAGCCTGACCTACGTGGCCAATCAGGTCAGCAACACCCAGCCGCTGTTCTACAACATCTCCTCGTTCTGGGGCGGCCAGGCTGGTTCGCTGCTTTTCTGGACGCTGGTCTTGGCTGGCTACTCGGCCGCGATCACGTTGGCCCAATGGAAGCATCAGCCGGTGCTGCGCCCCTATGTGACCGCGGTGCTGCTGGCGGTGTTGCTCTTCTTTCTGATCGTGCTGCTCTTCGGCGCGAATCCCTTCAACCGGCTTTGGCTGCTGCCCACCGGCGCCACGGCCTCGGCGCTGTTCCCCCCTGCGGGCGCGGTTCCAGCGCAACTGACCGATGGCAGCGGACTCAACCCGATCTTGCAGAACTATTGGATGGTGATCCATCCGGTGATGCTCTACCTGGGCTGGATCGGCATGGTGGTGCCCTTTGCCTTCGCGGTGGCGGCTTTGGCCACCCGCCAACTGGGCAACGAGTGGATTCGCGTCATTCGTCGCTGGACGCTGGTGCCGTGGATGTTCCTGACCGCGGGCGTGCTGATGGGTTCGCAGTGGGCCTACGTGGAGCTGGGGTGGGGCGGCTTCTGGGCCTGGGATCCGGTGGAGAACGCCAGCCTGTTGCCCTGGTTGACCGCCACGGCCTTTCTGCATTCGATCATGATCCAGGAGCGCCGCGGCATGCTCAAGGTGTGGAACATGGCGCTGATCTTCATGACCTTTGAACTGACCATGGTCGGCACCTTCATCACCCGCAGCGGCGTCATCGAATCGGTGCATTCCTTTGCGCTGTCCAACATCGGGCCGCTCTTCCTGTCGTTTATCGCGATCTCCATGTTTGGCTTCCTCTGGCTGCTGGGCTCGCGGCTGCCCGATCTGCGCAGCGCCAACCATCTGGACAGCATGTTGAGCCGCGAGTCGGCCTTCCTCTTCAACAACCTGGTTCTGGTGCTGATCGCGGCAGTGACCATGCTGGGCACCTTCTACCCCATCATCTCCGACGCTCTGAGTCAGTTCCTGCCCATCGAGCGGATGTCCTTTGCCGAACCTTGGTTCAACAAATCGACTGGCCCGCTCTTCCTCTTCCTGATCATCCTGATGGGCAGCGCGCCGCTGCTGAGCTGGCGGCGCTCCAGCCAGGAAACGCTGCGCAAGAACTTCACCTTCCCGCTGCTCTTTGGCCTGGCCATGGGGCTGTTGGGCTACGTGGTGGGCGCCCAGAAACTCTTCCCGACCATCTCCTACGCGGTGGCGGGCTTTGTGGTAGGCGGCATCCTGCAGGAGTTCTACCGCGGCGCCAAGGCGCGCCGCTCCAGCAAAGGGGAGCTGTGGCCGGTGGCGTTGGTGCAATTGCTGCGCCGCAACCAGCGCCGCTACGGCGGCTACATCGTCCACCTGGGCGTGGTGATGATCATGATCGCCATCATCGGACACAACGTCTATCAGACCGAGGGCCAGGCCAACCTGGCGCGGGGCGAATCGATCCAGGTGGAGAACTATGTCCTGACCTTCGATGGCCTGACCCAGACGCCCGGCTCCAACTACGACGCGGTGCAGGCCAATCTGCTGGTGACGCGCAGCGGCCGGCCGGCCGGGGTGGTGAGACCGGGCATGCATTTCTACAACACCGTCTCTGGCCAGGATCAGCCCACCAACGAGATCGCCATTCGCATGGGCCCGGCCGAGGACCTGTATGTGGTGCTGGCCGGCTGGGAAGGCAACGGCGTCACCGCCTCGTTCAAGGTCTATGTCAACCCCATGATGAGCTGGATGTGGATCGGCGGCCTGGTGATGATTCTGGGCACGCTGGCCGCGGTCTGGCCGCACCAGAAGGAAACGGAGCGGGTTGCCGCACCAGCGACTGTGCCGCGCGGCGTTCAGCCGGCCTGACGGTTATCCTTGCCGGGCCAGGCGTTCCCTGGCCCGGCGTTTCAGTGAGCATACTCAACTATGACCGTTGTCGTTATCGTAGGCGCTTTGTTGTTGCTGGCCGTCGCGCTGGCTGCGGTGGCGTGGCCGTTGCTGCGGGAGCGGCGCGGCTATGCCGAGGTAGATCTGGCCGCGGAGGCTGCTGCTGACGCCGATCCTTTGCTGGAGCTGGAGACGCAGCGCGATGCCATCTATCAGGCGATTCGAGAGCTGCGCTTCGATCGTCAGGTGGGCAAGGTGTCGGACGTCGATTTCGAGACCTTCGACAGCCAGTTGCGCCATCGGGCCGCGCTGGTGCTGCGCGAGATCGATGCGCTGCGCCAGGCCGAGGCGGATCCCGCGCTGAACGCCAGCCTGGAGGCTGAGATTGCCGGGCTGCGCCATGTGAACGGCAGCGGGCCGGTGTTGCCGGCGCAGCCGGCGCTGGTCGCCGCGCCGGCCGGCCAGGCTGCGCTCAACTTCTGTCCTCAATGTGGACAGCGCTTGCAGGCGGGGGATCGTTTCTGCGGCAAGTGCGGCGTGGCGTTGAGCTGAAGGCGAAGAAACTATCGTCTATGTGTGTGAAATGAAGCTAACCGACATATTGAGACAATTGCAATGGATGCTGCAAGATGAGTTGGGCGAGCAATTAGAGGATATCCTGCTCTTCGGCTCACGGGCGCGCGGCGAAAACCGACCAAACTCGGATGTCGATGTCCTGATCCTGCTAAAGGACGAATTTGACTATGGGGAGATGATCCGGCGCACGTCCTCACTGGTTGCGGAATTGTCCTTAGAGCACGGCATTGTGATCTCGCGTGCCTTCGCGACGAAGGCGCGCTACGCGACAGAGCAGAGTCCTTTTTACATCAATGTTCGCCGCGAGGCAGTTCTGATATGAAACCGTATCGAGACCGGAGCGGGTCGCGCGATAGACCCGCTCCGGTCTCGATACGAGCCTGGCGGCGACTCTCGACGCTCAAAAGTCTGTCGCGTTTCAGTGCCTGGTCCGCCAGGCGCCGCCAGGCTCTACTCGACCTACGCTGGCCCGTCCTGTTGACCAACCAGATTCAAACACACGTATCA
>JAJTXO010000306.1 GCA_021463315.1 Caldilineales bacterium
TGTGGCTCGTGCCAGTTAGACCGCTGGGGACAAGTCAGCCTGGATGGGGTCGAGACTTCCGAAGCCTGCGCAGGTTTGTTCAAAACGGGCTCACAGTCCCTAAGACTTCGGAAGTCTTCCCCAATCTATTGAGATGATACGCCTTACGTGTTACGAGTTACGCACCCACCACGACCTGCCATCCCCACACCCACCTCCCATCTGTCCGAGAAAGCAGTTCCCATGCCACATAACTTCCTCCCTCAACCCCAGCACAAGTTCACCTTTGGCCTTTGGACCGTGGGCAATGTCGGCCGCGATCCGTTCGGCGAGCCGGTTCGTTGGGCGATGTCGCCCGTGGAGATCGTGCATCTGTTGGCCGAGGTGGGCGCGTACGGCGTCAACCTTCACGACAATGACCTGGCGCCCATCGACGCCAGCCCGGCCGAGCGCGATCGTATCATCCGCAACTTCAAGCAGGCGTTGGATGACACCGGCCTCGTCGTGCCCATGGCCACCACCAACCTGTTCACCGACCCAGCCTTCAAGGACGGCGCCTTCACCGCCAACGATCCCAAGGTGCGCGCCTATGCTCTGCAGAAGACGTTGCGCGCCATCGATCTGGGGGTCGAGCTGGGGGCCAAGATCTACGTCTTCTGGGGCGGCCGCGAGGGTGTCGAGACCGATGCGGCCAAGAACCCGGTGACGGCCATCCAGCGCCAGCGCGAGGCCATGAACTTCCTCTGCGAGTACGCCATCGACCAGGGCTATGACCTGCAATTCGCTCTGGAGCCCAAGCCCAACGAGCCGAGGGGCGATATGTACAACGCCACCGTCGGCCATATGCTGGCCTTCATCGCCACCTTGGACCATCCTGAGATGGTGGGGGTTAACCCTGAGGTGGCCCATGAGCAGATGGCCGGCCTGAACTTTCTGCACAACGTGGCCCAGGCCTGGGAGGCCGGCAAGCTCTTCCACATCGACCTCAACGACCAGGCCTTTGGCCGCTACGACCAGGACTTCCGCTTCGGTGCGGTCAACCTCAAGTCGGCCTTCTTCCTGGTCAAGTTCCTGGAGGATGTGGGCTATGCCGGGAACAAACATTTCGACGCCCACGCCTACCGCACCGAGGACCACGAGGGAGTCAAGGACTTCGCGCGCGGCTGCATGCGCACCTACCTGATCCTCAAGGAAAAGGCCGCGCAGTGGAACGCCGACGCCGAGATCCAGGCTCTGCTGGCCGCAATCAACGCCGACGACGGCAGCACCGATGCGTGGAAGGGCGCGTACAGCCGGGCCAAGGCAGACACGCTCAAGGCCGCCAGCTTCGATCGCCAGGCGCTGGGCAGCCGCGGCCTGGGCTATGAGCGGCTGGATCAGTTGACGGTGGAGCTGCTGCTGGGCGTGCGGTAGCTGAACTGTAGACCGAGTTGAACCATGGCTGCAAGCACTTACCTCCTCGGCCTCGACATCTCCACCACCGGCGCCAAGGCGCTGCTGATCGACGCGGCCGGCGCGGTGATCGGCAGCGCCAGCTCGCGGCTGAGCCTTTCCACCCCGCGGCCGCTGTGGGCGGAGCAGAACCCGGCCGACTGGTGGGCCGGCATGGCGGCCAGCATTCGCCACCTGCTGGCCGAGCAGAGCGTGGCCGGCGACCAGATCGCTGCCATCGGCCTGACCGGCCAGATGCACGGCCTGGTGCTGCTGGACGCGGCCGGGCAGGTGCTGCGACCGGCCATCCTGTGGAACGATCAACGCACCGGGCCGCAGTGCGACGAGATGCGCGCCCGGCTGGGCAGGGAGCGCCTGATCCAGATCACCGGCAACGATGCGCTGACTGGCTTCACCGCGCCCAAGGTGCTGTGGGTGCAGCAGAACGAGCCGGAGATCTACGCGCAGGCGCGCCAGATCTTGCTGCCCAAGGACTATCTCCGCTTCAAGCTGACCGGCGACTACGCCATGGACAAGGCCGACGGCGCGGGCACGATCCTGTTCGACCTGGCCGCGCGCCGCTGGTCGGCCCAGGTGCTGGACGCGTTGCAGATACCGGCCCAGTGGCTGCCGCCCACCTTCGAAGGGCCAGCAGTGACCGGCGTGGTCTCGGCGGCCGCTGCAGCCGAGACCGGTCTGCGAGTTGGCACCCCCGTGGTGGCCGGCGGCGGCGACCAGGCCGCGCAGGCTGTGGGGGTGGGCGCGGTGCTGCCGGGCATCGTGGCGCTGACCCTGGGCACCTCCGGCGTGGTCTTCGCCACCACGCCCTCGGCCTTGATCGAGCCAGCCGGCCGGCTGCACGCCTTCTGCCACGCGGTTCCTGGCCGCTGGCACTTCATGGGCGTCATGCTCAGCGCGGCCGGCAGCCTGCAGTGGCACCGCGATAGTCTGGCGCCTGGCCTCTCCTTCGACGAGCTGATCGCCGAGGCCGCGGGCGTCTCGCCCGGCAGCGAGGGCCTGCTCTTCCTGCCCTACCTGACCGGCGAGCGCACACCCCACCCCGACCCGCTGGCGCGCGGCGCCTGGATCGGCCTGACCCTCCGCCACGGCCGGCCACATCTGACGCGCGCCGTGCTGGAGGGGGTGGCCTTTGGCATCAAGGACAGCTTCACCCTGATCCAGGGGGCTGGCGTGGGCGCCATCCAACAGGTGCGAGTTTCCGGCGGCGGCGCCAAGAGCGCGCTGTGGCGGCAGATCATGGCCGATGTGCTGGGCGTGGAGCTGGCGACGGTCAACACCGCCGAGGGTGCGGCCTATGGCGCGGCCTTGCTGGCCGCGGTGGGCGCGGGTCTCCACAGCACCGTGGACGCGGCCTGCCAGGCCACCATCCAGATCACCGGGCGCACCACGCCGCATCCGGCCACCATGGCCGCCTACGCCGCGCTCTATCCGCACTATCAGGCCCTCTACCCGGCCCTGCGCGACGAGTTCCAGACGCTCAGCCGTTGGGCAGCGCCCTAAGCTCAGTACTTCACTTGGGGAAGACTTCCGAAGTCTCATGGACCGGAAGTCTCGACCCCGGTTTTTTGAGATGACACGGTGAAGGCGCCAAGACCGCACACGCGTCACCGACCACCATTCACCGTTCACCGTTCATCGCGCAGAGACATCCTTCATGCTTGTTCGCTTTCGTTCCATGCTGGCCGGCTACCCCAGGCAGTTCTGGGTGCTCTTCTGGGGCCAGTTGATCAATACTGTTGGCGGCAGCATGGTGTGGCCGTTCCTCACGATCTTCATGCGCGAGCGCCTGGGGGTGTCGCTCACCATCGTGACGCTGCTCTTCACCCTCAACTCGGCCGGCGGGCTGGCCTCTATGGCCATCGCCGGACCGGCCGTGGACCGCTTTGGCCGGCGCTTCGCCATGATCACGGGCCTGGTGACCGGCGGGGCGATCCTGCTGGGGATGAGCGCGGCCCAAACGCTGGCGGCCTGGGCTCTGCTGATGGTGCTGCAAGGCCTGCTCACCCCCTTCTACCGGGTGGGCGCCGATGCGATGGTGGCCGATCTGATCCCCAGCGCGCGCCGGCCTGAGGCGTATGCTCTGCTGCGCATGATCAACAACCTCGGCATCGCCATTGGGCCGGCGGTCGGCGGTTTCGTAGCTGGCGTCTCCTACACGCTGGCATTCTATGCAGCCGCGGCCGCGAGCTGGCTGTTCGTGACGTTGGTCATCCTCCAGGTGCGCGAGACGCTGCCAGCGCCCGCTGCGGCCGTTCAGGACGGGCATCAGGCGGCGCAGGATGGCCACGACGCGGCGCGTGGGCGCGACGGCGGCTATGGCCCGGTGCTGCGTGACCGCCCCTTCATCGCCTTCTGCGCGACCTTTGTACTGGTCACCATGCCCGCCTCCCTCATGATGCTGCTGTTGGCCGTCTACGCCAAGGAGAACTACGGCGTGCCAGAGAGCCAGTACGGCTTCATCATGGCGACCAACGCCCTGATGGTGGTGCTCTTCCAGTATGTGGTGACGCGCTGGAGCCAGCGCTACGCGGCCTGGCGCGTGCTGACGCTGGGTGCGCTCTTCTACGCTGCGGGCGCGGGGAGCGTGGCCCTGTTTCACAGCTTCTGGGGCTTCTGGCTCAGCATGGTGGTGCTGACCATCGGCGAGCTGTTGCTGGCGCCCACCGGCAGCACCGTTGCCGCCAACCTGGCCCCAGCCGACATGCGCGGGCGCTACATGGGGCTATACGGCATCACTTGGGGCGTCAGCATGGGCATTGCGCCCGTCATCGGCGGCTACCTCTACGACCACGCCGCGCCGGCCACGATCTGGCTGTTTGGCCTGAGCGCGGGCCTCGCGGCCGCGTTCGGCTTCCTCCTCCTGCGCCATCGGCTGCCGGAGCACTGAGCGCGGCGCGGCGGTCACATCCGGCGGCGTGGCCGCGTCCTGTCGGCTGCATCGGGCAGCGCTCTACACAGCCTGCGCGGCCGGCTGGAACCTGGGCATGGGCACCGCGGCCACCGATGCAGACAACAGCACCAGGCTGATCCAGACCAGATCGGCCAGCAGCAGGTGGGTGATCTGCATCCAGATGGGCACTAGCAGGACCACGTTGACGAAGCCGGCGGCCAGTTGCACGACCACCAGAATGGCCAGCGCGCGGCTGAGCCGGTTGACCGTGGCGTTGGTCTCCTGACTGCCCAGCACGCGGGTCAGAACCAGCAGATAGACCCCCATCAGGATCGACAGCAGCGGGTGGTAGATGCGCAGTTGAATCAGGAAATGCTGGCTGGGGTCCATATCCTGGCGCAATCCCTCGGCCAGGCTGGCGGCCGGAAAGAGGGTGTCGCCCAGCGCGGTGATCGCCCCTGTGATGCCGATCAGCAGCACGCCCAGCAGGCCCGCGCGCAGCGCCCAGACCAGCCAACCGCGGCCTTGCAGGGCTATGGGCCGCTGGCCGGAGGCCCACCAGGCGGTGACGGCCAGCGAGGCCAGCAACAGGAAGGTGTTGAACAGGTGGATCGCCACCACCAGCGCGCGCTCGGCCGAGGTGTCGTCCGCCACCCAGCCGAAGAGCACCAGCCCGGCGCCCACCAGCGACTCGCTGAGGATGAAGAAGGCCGAGGCGACGGCGCCCCACCGCACCGGATGGCCCTTGGGAAAGGCCCGGAAGGCCCAGATCAGCAAGATCAGCACACCGATCAGCGCCGCGCCCGAGGTCAGTCGATGGCTGAACTCGATCAGGGTCTCGAGCTGGGGCGCGCGCGGCATGGCCACGCCGTTGCACAGCGGCCAGTGGTTGCCGCAGCCCGCGCCCGAGCCGGTGGCCCGCACGAACGCACCCCACAGCACGACGATCACATTCCAGGCCAACAGCGCCCAGGCAAATTTGGCGAAACGAGTCAGTTGCATCGTGGCTCTCCTGTCGAAATCAGCGCCCTGTTTTTGTCAGTGGCGGCGTATCATCTCAAAAAATCGGGGTCGAGACTTCCGAAGTCTGCGCAGGTTTGTTCAAAACGAGCTCACAGTCCATAAGACTTCGGAAGTCTTCCCCCTCTATTGAGATGATACGTGGCGGCGCCTGCGGCTGTATTGTGCCATGAGTCGCAAGAACGACCAAACGGCTTCCTCTGAGCGACTCTCATCACCCTGAGTTACTGATCCCGCGCGGC
>JAJTXO010000307.1 GCA_021463315.1 Caldilineales bacterium
CGCGCCGTAACCCAGTTGACCCTGGAGGCCGTGGCCGCGATGGCCTCCGCCGCGATCAGCAGCTCGCTGCCCAGGCCGCGGTGCTGGGCCTGCCTATCGCCGGCCGCGCCGATGTGCAAGGCCGGCCCATAGACGTGCAGCTCGCGGATCAACGCGCTGCCCTCCACCTCGCCTGGCCGGGAGATCGCCCGGTCGTGCCAGGGCAGCAGAAGCCGCAGAAAGCCAGCCAGCCGGCCATCGCTGCGCTCCAGGGCCAGGAAATGCTCCAGCCCCGCGCCGGTTTCGTAGCGCACCACCTGCAGCCTCAGCTCCGCAGGCTCCAGCGCGGCATCCCCCACCTCGCGGCAGCGAATGCAGCCGCATCGCCGCCCACTGGCGGCCAGATGCTCCTGCACTTTCTCGCGCAGATTGCTGGCGCGGCTGCCCTGGACGATGTAATCGCTGGGAATGTCGCGCACGACCCTGGTGATGCGGCAATAGGCTGGCGTCTGCGCCTTGCAATCGGCCAGCAGATCGATCAGGTCCGCCTCGGCATAGGGCTGATAGTGGCCCTCCTGCCACAGATCATGGAGCACGGTCTCTTCCAGCAGCGCGGTGGGATAGATCTTCAGATCGTCTGGCCGAAGATCTTCGTCCTCCCACAGGCGGCCAAAGTCGACCCGGTCGCTGGCCGGCGTGGCCCCCAACAGGTTGGGCATCCAGTGGACGTGCAGCTTGAAGCCGGCCGCGCGCAGCATGCGACAGGCCAGGCGCGTGGCGGCCACATCGTGGCCGCGCTGGTTTAGCGCCAAAATCCGGTCGTCCAGACTCTGCACCCCCAACTGCACACGCGTAACGCCCAGCCGGCGCAATCTGAGAATTTCCTGTGGTGTGACCCAATCGGGCCGTGTCTCGATGGTCAGACCGACGCAGCGACTGCGCGCGTGTTGGTTGCGTTGCTGGGCCTCGGCCAGCGAGCGCGAGTCGCTGCCGTTCATGGCGTCCAGGCAGCGCTGAATGAACCACTCGCCATAGGCGTGGGCATAGGCGCCCCAGGTGCCTCCCAGGATCAGCAGCTCGATCTTGTCGGTGGGATGGCCGATATTGTGCAGCGCAGCCAGCCGATTCTGGGTCTGCTCGAAGGGATCGAAGCCGTGGCGCAAGGCCCGCTGCGCCCCAGGCTCGCGGCTCAGGTAGCTCCTGGGCATAGCTGCCTCGTCGGGGCAGAAGATGCAACGGCCCGGGCAGCCGCTGGGCTTGGTCAGCACAGCCACGGCCGCAATGCCCGACTGCGTGCGCACCGGTTTCGTCTGAAGGCGATTGAAAGTCTCGCGCTCGAAAGGAAGCTCCCCGGCTGCGACCAGCGTTCGATAGGCCGCCAGAAGCTGTCCTTTGCTGAAAAAGCCGCTGCCCGCGCGCGGATAGCGGCGCAGGGCCTGGCGCAGGATCTGGACATCGAAGCTGGGCGCGCTGCGCACAGCTTCGATGATCGCCAGCAGCTCAGCGCGATGCCGTTCGACATCGATCGGTTCGTATTTGCCGTCTTTGGCGCTTGCGGATGGCATGGCGTGTTCGCGAAAGGAGATAGCCGTGGACTCTGGCGTGGCCGAGAGACTTCTCGCGCTCAACCGGCGCTTCTATGACGATTTTGCCCGGCAGTTCAGCCAGAGTCGCACGGCCGATCAGCCTGGCTGGCGGCGCCTGCTGCCCTTCCTGCCCGAAACTGGCCGGCTGCTGGACGTGGGCTGTGGGCAGGCGCGCCTGGCGCGCTTTCTGGCCAGCCAGGGGCGACGCCTGTCCTATGTGGGCGTCGATAGCAGCGAGAGCTTGCTGGCCATCGCCCGCGCCGAGACCGTTGGTCTGGATCTGGAAGTGAGCCTGGTGGCGGCCGACATCGCTGCGTCCCACTGGCAACAGCGGCTACCCGATGGCCCATTTACCGCCATTGTGGCTCTGGCCGTGCTGCACCACATCCCCGATGGGCAGAGACGACGGGCGCTGTTGGCCCAGCTAGGCAGCTTGTTGACCGACGATGGCGTTCTGGCGCTTTCCACCTGGCAGTTCATGAACGAAGCCCGGCTGCGCCGCAAGATAGTGCCGTGGGGCGCTGCCGGGCTGGCCTCTGAACAGGTCGAAGCGGGAGATTATCTGTTGGATTGGCAGCGCGGCGGCCAGGGGTTGCGCTATTGTCATCTGGTGGACGAGGCAGAGCTGGCCGCGCTGGCTCAGCAGGCTGGCCTGCACGTGCAGGCGCTCTTCTACGACGACGGGCGGGAGAAAAACCTCAACCTTTTCGCGCTGCTGGGCAAGCAGCGCAGCCGCCCACACACGACGACCGCTTAATTGCTGCGCCGCAGCAGCGGGAGATAGATCAGACGCGTCGCGGCGACCACAGTGACGCTGCCATCGACGCTGGAAACGACGTACTCCACGCCCTGGGCGTTGGTGACTTTGAGGCCGGTCAGGCGGAGCTGGCTGACGCCGGGGGCGGCCGCGGCCATGGCGACCGTGGCCAGAACGCCGTTGCCGTTGGGGCCCGCGCCCGTGCCGTAGCTATAGGCGCCGAACAGCGGCGTTCCCGGCAGGCCGGGCGCCGAGGCCAGGCGCAGTTGCCCGGTAGTGCGCCCGCTGCTGCCCAGCAGGTTGCCCAGTTGGATGTCGTTGGCCGTGGCCGTGGCGACGGCTGGGTCGAACTGGTATGCGAACTCGAACGCGCCCAGGTTGGCCGCGTTCTCTATGGCAATGGTCACCATGAAAGGCTGGCCCACCGATACGGCGGCGGTTGGGCCGACAACCCGCACCGTGGTGGCCGACTGCGCATCGCTGCGGCTGGAGATAGCTGTCCACAGGAGCGCCAGCAGCAGCGCTGCCAACACCCAGCGCCTCGCCTTAGGTCGTTCATCTGACAAGCGTGCGACTGCAATAGTCATTTCTTTCATCACAGACATTCCTCACAGAGATGATGAGCCATCGGGTGGAGTCCCTCGCTTCAGGAATTGCCACGATTCAGCCGCAGGTGCAGGGCGCTAGGCCCGCTGCCTGGATCGTGCCAGCGCGTAGGATAGCACAGGTGTCCCAGAACGCCAACTTGCCGCGCCAATGCATGGAAAACGCGCCTGCTTGCGTTTAACCCCATGATTGTGCGATGTGTGTGGTCAGTTGGTGTTGGGGCCAACTGGAGTTGGATGAGACGTATGATTCAGATCACCCTGTTTGGACCATTCGAGGTGCGCTGTGAAGGCGCGCCTGTGCCAGGCCTGGAGGCGCGCAAGGCGCAAGAGCTGCTGGCCTATCTGCTGATTCAGCGCGGGCGAGCCTGGTCGCGCGAGTTCCTGGCCGAGCTGCTGTGGGGCCAGCGCATGCCGGCGCAGTCCAAGAAGTATCTGCGCCAGACCCTGTGGCAGGTGCAAAGTGCGCTGGCATCTCAGACCTCCGAACCCGCTGTCGCCGATCTGCTGGCGCTGGACGGCGAATGGATCCGCTACAACGAACAGTGCGCGGTGCAACTGGATGTGGCCGCGTTCGAGCAGGCGCACAACCGGGCCGAGGGAGTGCCCGGCAGCGATCTGGACGTGCAGGAGGCCGTTGCCCTGCGCCAGGCCGTGCAGCTTTATCGGGGCGATCTGCTGCCCGGCTGCTACGAGGATTGGTGCATCTTCGAGCGTGAGCGCCTGCAGACCATCTATCGGGGGATGCTGGACAAGCTGATCGATTGCTGCCAGCGGCACAGCCAGTTCGAGCAGGGCCTGGCCTACGGGGAGACGATTCTGCGCTATGACCGCGCGCGGGAGTGTACCCATCGGCGCATGATGACCCTTTATTACCTGGCGGGCGATCGCACATCTGCCCTGCGCCAGTACGAACACCTGGCCCAGGCGCTGCGGGAGGAGCTGGACGTGCAGCCCTCGCGCCGTTCGGCAGCCTTGCGGGACCAGATCCGCGCCGACAGTTTCGCCGATAGCCCTCTCCCCTTGGGCAATCCCCGACCAACGCCCCATTTCCAGCCCAGCGACGCGGCTGCCGATTCGCGTCAGCATCTGCGCCGCCTGCACGTCAGCCTCTTGCAGATGCAGCGCCAGATCGGGCAAGAGATCGCGGCGATCGAGCTGGCTCTGGCCGATTCCTGATCCCCGCCCGCCCGTTCACCCCTCCCTGCCAGCACCCACGTAGGACGATCTTCCCAGATCGTCCGTTTTCGCCTTCACCGTAGGACGATCTTCCCAGATCGTCCGTTTTCGTTTCATCGCCGGTCGATCCGTGGGCGATCGGCGCGCAGAGCCAGCCGCTGCACACCCATCTGCCCGCCGAGGGACAACGAAGCTGGAAAACTGGAGCTTTATGGCCCAACAAGACGCGGCCACAGACGCACAGACAGACGCTGCGCAGTCTGTGGCCTGGTACACTCAGGACAATCTGCCGTCCAAAGTAGGGACGGCGGCAGCCAGGCGGCTTTTCCGCCTCGTCCTGTTTGCGGAGTGGGTATTGGCCGGCTCATGGAACCATTCGAGTCGCACTCGTTCATCCTGAAGGTCTGGCTCGAAGAGTCGTTGGAGGATGCTGAAGAAGCTGTCTGGCGCGGCCATATCACCCATGTGCCGAGCCAGGAACGTCGCTATTTGCAGACACTGGACGATATCATCGATTTCGTCGGACCTTATCTGGAACAGATGGGCGTCAGACCACGCGGCTATCGGCGTTTGCGCCGCGCGGACGCCCGCGGTCGCTTCATCCGTTCCAGCACCCATACCGCCTGACGGTGACCATGGCCGATTTTCGAGCATTCGCTGCCGTCAGCGAGGCCGTCCTGGCCCTGCTGCGCAGCAACTATCAGCCTGAGGATTTCAACAACGAGCTGGATTTCCGCGTCTTCATGGCGCGCGATTTCGGCTCCTCCGGGCTGCAAAACGGCGTCAGCCTCTTCCTCTACCGCGTGCTGCCCAACGGCAGCTATCGCTCGCCGGCCGGCCGGCTGGACGAGAACGGCCGGCGCTTTCGCCCGCAACTGGCGGTGGACATGCACTTCATCCTGACCGCCTGGGGCGGCAGCGCCTCGCTGCAGCACACCGTCGCCGGCTGGATGATGCGCATCATGGAGGACACGCCGCTGCTGCCGGCCGGCCTGCTCAACAGCGTCATCCCCGACGTGTTCCAACCCGAGGAGGCGGTGGAGGTGATGCTGGCCGACCTGAGCAACGAGGACCTGCTGCACGTCTGGGAGACCCTGGTGCAGAACACCTACCAGCTTTCGGTGCCCTACGTGGCGCGCAACATCCGCATCGAATCTCGCTTGCTGCAAGGCGCCGGCCAGCCGGTCCAGCAGCGCACCTTCGAATACAGCAAGGCCTAGCCTGCCATGCCGGCCATCATCGAGCGCCAGACCATCTTCACCCCGCTGGGCATCCGCTTCTGGGACCCCGCCACCGACAGCCAGATCGCTCACGGCCTGCGCGTGCGCGCCTGGCCGGACGGCGCCAGGGAGCCGGTGCGCGAGGCCTTTCGCACGGCGTCCGGCATCTACGCCTTTCAGGGGCTGCCCGGCCTGGCCGCGGTGGAGTATCCCCCGGCCAACGGCGGCGCGGCCAGCCCGCCCCTGGCCCTGCGCTT